>JBBQAC010000094.1:0-14685 GCA_038315915.1 Phormidesmidales cyanobacterium | reverse complement strand
AAATTCGCTTTCACCAGCGGGCACATATTCAATGCCGCCCAAGCGAAAGCGGTTTTTCATCACTGGACTGTCATCGGCATCATAGATGCGGCCAAAAATATCGGCATCGACAATGTCCTTGCCGGACTTATTGACCGCTGTACCGCGAATCAGATAGCAGGTCGCTTCCTGAGATGAGCCGCTGGTCGTTAAGTTTTCGGCGTAGGCGGCGTCGGCTGGGCATTCCTGGGCAACCAAATCCTTTAAATCTATTTGCGTGAGGGCGTAGGCAGCGGGTATCCAGCTCAAAAAGCAGAAGCAGGCGGCGATCAAAACCGTCAGTAGCTTAGTGGGTAGGGCGGAGAACGTGAAGGCGGGTCGCGAAAAGTTCATAGCAAAAGGATAGCTGTAGTAGCAGATCGTTCGTAGGGAAACCGTTTTCTTAGCTTACCGTGAATGTTTATTGCTCAAAAGCGCTTACCCGCTGAGATGGTCGAGCAGTGCCTGACGCATGACCGCCACAGGCGCGGGCTGCTCCAACCAAATTTCTAAAGCGGCTGCGCCTTGCTGCACTAGCATTTCTAGGCCGTCAATCGCAGTGAGGTTAGCCGCTTTGGCCGATTGTAAAAACTGAGTGGGCCGGGGCGTATAGATTAGGTCGTAAGCGATCGCCCCCGCTTCTATCAGACTAATCTCCTGCTCACTGAGCGGCGAAGCACCTACATGTGGGTGCATCCCAACTGGCGTCGCATTGATCACTAGCCCAGCTTTGGGCAGATAGTCTACGAGCTGATTCCACGGCAGTCCTGAGAGCTTGGCGGTAATTTCTGGTGTGGCCAACCAGCTTTGGACCAAGGTCTCTAGTTTGTGAGGCGATCGCCCCACCACCCATATTTGCTGACACCCCAGCTGATGACAAGCGGCTACCACCGCCCGCGCCGCACCACCACTGCCCAACACCAAAGCAGGCAGCGTCTCCCAGTTGCGGTCTAATGCTTTGAGCGGTGCCAGAAACCCAGCGGCATCGGTATTGGTACCGCACCAGCGGTCTTCCTTGCGCCACACGGTATTAACTGCGCCGATGGCACGGGCGACTTCACTCACTTCGTCGAGCAGCGGCATAATCGCTTGCTTATGGGGAATCGTGATGTTAAACCCGCGCAGGCCGATAGCGGCAAAACCGGCGATCGCTTCTCCCAGTGCCTCAGGACGAACCGGAAAAGGCAGGTAAGCATAGTCAGCGTTCAAATGCGCTAAGGCCGCATTGTGCATCAGCGGCGACAGCGAATGTTTTACCGGATAGCCAATCACTCCCAGGAGCTGAGTTGTTCCTTTAATTGCCATAGCCACTCTTTACACGTCATTCTTTTGACTGTAGCGCTAAAGCAGACTGGGGAATGTGCTCGGCGGCTGTAGTGTCAGATAGGGGCAGATGCTTTTATTAGTTGATCTGGGCGATCACACTAAACTGATAAAAGTACTCCAGCAGATCGCTTCGGTAGGTTTGAACGGCGTGACGAATGCGCTGTTTTTCAGCATCACTAGCGTGCTGAAGCATCCCTACAATGTTGCTAATATCTACGGCGCGAGTGGCGGAGAGTTTAAGAATGAGCAGGTAGGGTAGGTCAATGATCCGTAAGCCTTCTAAGGTTTCAACAGGGGAGGCTAAGGCTGCGCTGACCCAGGTTTCGTCGGGAGCATGGAGCAAATCAATCAGTTCGTCAGTGGGGGATTGCCAGCTAGAGCCACGGAAGCTGATAATGCCGAGCTGAGTCCATTCGGCTTGGCGCAGAGCTTTTTCGACGGTTGCAGAGGCTTCGGATAGGATCATGAGATCGATATCTTCGGTGAACCGTGCAGGCTGGTATTGGGCAGATGCGACACCGCCGACAATGACGTAGCGGAGATCTTTTGGCAGTAGCAATTTGAGCCTGTCGGCACTCAGTAGCATTGCATTTAGCTGATAAATTTTGCCAGGGGAAAGGGGCGGGCGCAGGGCATGGTCGGAGGCTTGGCAGCGGGTTTTGGTCAGGGCAAGCAGTGCCTTGAGGGTGGGTTTGCTGAGAATGGGTTGGCGAGTCAACATAATTTTGGTTTGGCTCACTTCGCTATCTGATTCTCAATCCCTGTAACTAGCTGAACCTGCGCGGATTTCCCCTTTAACTGTAGCGCTAAAGCGTGGCGTAGCCGAACGTGACATCGAACGCTCTGCACCAGATCACCGCCGATTGAAAGGCAGCAACATCGACATTGGCAGGAATAGCGTATCGTTGCGTACCAGCGACCTGCTGGAGCTGGCCCAAATTGACATAGTTTTCAGGATTATAGCTATCGGGCACGGCCTCGCTGTGAAGCAGCACAAACAGATCTGGGCCATTATCTGTGCTGAAAGCTGAGTCAAATTCTAGATATTGCTGCCCCTCGATACTGACAATTTGGGCAGACCCTGAGGTGGAATGAGCCGCCCCGACAAAAGGCGCACCGCTGGCCATGGCGAACTGAGGCGCTAGAGAAACTGGAGCCGATGGCGCAGTGGGGACGCTCAGCCGGATTTCAGACCGCATTCTGGCCTGCATCAGTGGCTGATGGACAAAGGCAGCGATCGCCACCGTCAGTCCGGCCAGACCAATTCGCTGAATAATTTGAGTTCGCATGATCGGTAATACTCCTTTGGAAAAGTAATCAGAGACTGACGGGCAAGCCATTGATGTCTCTGCTGTTCACCTTGAGTATTGTCTTGAGGGGCGAGCTACAGATGATAGCCAGATAAGCGTTAACTGAGTGTCTTACCAGGATAATCTCAAGTCTCTTTCAGTCCCAGGTATCCAGCGCCGAAGTCCAGGACTCAAAGTGACTGGTGATTTGCGATCGCCGCGATTCAAACGTCGCCGCCACCCATATAAACGCCAGCCCCAGCACAATGCCCACCGCCCATAGCAATAGAGAGTTGTCATTGATAAACAGCCACAGTACCCGCACAATTTGCAACACGAAAATGCTCGTCCCTACATACAAAAACGCCCGCACTTTCAGCCCCAGCCCTGCCAGAATCAGCCCGACACACAGCGCCAGCGTCAGCGCCGCATAAGCCAGCATCGGATCGTAGGATTCCGCCTGATACAGCGCCGTCACGCCAATCAAGCCACTGGCTAATATCCGCAGCCAGTGCCGCTGCCGCTTTTGAGAAGTCTCATTCAAGTAAGGCTCTACTTCAGCCACGTATAAAACCGACAGCCCTGCTACCAGGCCAAACGCCAGCCCCGTCAGCCAGCTTTGCTCACCCAGGTAACGCAGCAGCGCCCAGTCAAACAGCAGCACGCTCAAATAGCTCAGGCGAATCCGGTCATATTGCTTCGCCATGCCCGCATAAAAAGCACCCACAATCAGCAATGTTTGCGTCGGTATTTTGTAATTCAGTGCGATCGCCAAAGCCGACAGAGGTAGCCACAGCCCCAACCACCGCCACGGTTTGGGCGGCCAGCCCCAGCGCTGCCACGGAGCCCGGTAAATTGCAAAGGCAACCGCGCAAGCGATCACCCCGCCCCAACTCAGCAGCAGCGTGCGGTCATAAAACCAGGCAAAGCGGTCATAAGCCGCGCCAAACATCGCTTCGAGAATGCCTAAGCTAGTCCACACCGTATGCGTAGAAGCAAAGGTTTGCGGTGTCCAGCGGCGGTTGCCGATACTGAGCGCATAGGCCGCTAGCAGCCCCACTACGAGCGTCCAAAGCGCAATCCCACGCGGCTGACTCAGCCCTTCTAGCGCCGCAAAACCAGCCAGCACACTGCCCAGCGCCCAGTGAGCATGGGCCACCCCGCGCAATCCTTGAGCGGGCATTCGCAGGTACCGCAGCAGCCAGGGACTAAGGAACCTTTCGACTAGCGCGATCGCCAACCCCAGTGCCGCCAGCAGGGTCAGCCCGTCACCGGCTTCTCCCCCGCTCGCCTGCAATAAACGGTAGATCAGCAGCTCATAAGCCCCGAGTGAAAAGGCGAATAGCCCCACGTAGCTCAGAGAATTCAGCTCAGGCTTGCGGCGACCGATGCCGAGTGCGATCGCGCCTGCAAACAGCGTATAGAGCCCGCCATCGGCCTGAAAATAGCCATCCGTTAGGGCAAGAAGATGACCCAACAGTACGCCCAAGCCTGCATAGGCTAGCGGAATACCGTGCCAGCTAGGACGATAGGGCGACGACCGCCTGACCGTCCAAACATCGCCCGCGACTTGAGTGAACAAGCCCAGTGCCAGCGTCGCCACCGCAACCTTTCCAGAACCCACACCCAGCAGCCACAGCCCAATGATGACCGCAATCTCAACAGCCCAGGCTAGGCTCCAGTAGCGCCATTCAGCCGGTCTGTAGCGAATAAATTCAAGCAGCGCCGCAATCAGCAAAATCACCGCAGCCAGCACATAGCTCACATAGCCATCAGTGCCCGCTAGGAAGGAATAATAAGGTAGGCTGACCAGCGCAATCAGCGTTCCCCAGAGCAGTAGCGTCAGCATTAATACCGCGCCCCAGACCTGAGCGGCCTGCTGGTATAGACTCCCTAGCTTCCCAGAGCGTCGCTCTAAGGTTCTCTGCAACAGCCACATTGCCCAGACTTCTACAGCCCAAAGTAGCGTCAGCCAGTCAGTGCGATAGAATTGCCTAGCTGATGCGCTGTACCAGAAGAGGCTGGTTACGAAGGCTAGCCCGGAGCCCACGGTAAACAAAGCTGCCCAGCGGCTGCGCCACACTCGACTATTGAGCCCCATGCAGAGTGTGCCAACCGCGAAGCCAACGATCGCCTGCGGCCAGTCAGTCATCCACGGACTGTACAGCACCAGTGATAGCAGGGTAACTTTGGCCGCTAGCTGAGGCTGTAAAGCCCGCCGATGGTTGGTGACTACAGCAAGTGTCGCGGGCACCGTCAGCCAAATCCAGTTGGGCTGAGTCGTCGGGATGACAGCCAGCAGTAGGTAGTAGCTAAGCGCGGTAACACCCAGACCCGCCAACCAGAGAATAGAGGGCCAGTGCTCGCTGCGTAAGATTAAATGGAGAAGGAGTTGGGCGATCGCCACCCCAAGCACCCCATAAGCCCAGGACTCAGCACTCAGCGCCGGGAAAAGATAATTGATCGTCGCCGCCAGCGCCAACAGTCCGGTGCCGTGCGTGAGCCCTACCAGTACCTTCGACGAACGGCGAGAAATCACAAATACTAGCGTCGCGCTCAAAAGCAACAAAGTTGCCGCCGCCGTAAAGCGGTTACTCATCCCTAAAACTGCCAATCCTACCCCCAACGCTAGCGCCACCCACTCAGTTTGTTTTGCCAGTAAACCCTGTTGCCAGCGGCGCAGCCACCCAGCAAAGACTAGCAGTCCCAGTAAGAACGGGAAAAAGCCCAAGCTGAGCCATTCACTGCTGCTGACCGGCTGAGCCGACAGCCGATTAGATAGCCCGGTAAGCACGGTCTCTCTAGCGCCAGCCGGAATCACTCCGCCCAGTAGCCAGTAGGCTTGCCCTGCAACCCCTATCAGCGCTAGCAGATATTCTTTCTGCCAGCGTACTCTCAGCCGATTCCATATCAGCCAAAGCGCCAGCACACTCACCCCAATCGCCTGCCACGGCGGCTGTTGCCCCACCGACACGGCCCAACCCAGCAACAGCAGCCCAAATCCCACCCGAGCCCAAATCCTTTGACTCGCCTGATTCCGCGCAATCCAGACCAGCAGCCAGCCACAAATACCCGCCGCCAAACCGAGCTGATGCGGCAATACCTGAGCCACAAACAAACTGCGAAACAGCAAAATTAGCACTGACAGCGCCACCGACAGCACGTCAAACGACAGCACCCGAGACCGCGTCATATCGCCCTCAGTATCATCCTCAGAGACCGCCGACTGACGATCTTGATAGGTCAAATTTGCTGCCGTGCCCACAGTTCCCAGGTAGGTCGCCGCAACCGGCCACAGCCCCCAACTGCCCAGCCAGCCAATCTGCAACCAGCTCAGCCCGATCAAGTTGACCTGATTAGAGCGGTGAACCAGCAGCTTCAGCGGCAAGCAGGTCAGCAAAAGCGCTGACCCTATCCCTACGATTATGCCTAGCGGCCTACTCATCACCCCCAGCGCATCCATCATCCAAAAGTTGATCGGGATCAGCAGCAGCGTCGCTAGCGCCAGCATTCTAGCCGTCGCCTGAAGCCTTTCCTGCCGCTGCGCCCAAACGCTCGCCCCCCAAAAAACCAGGGTATAAGCGAGCAAAACAGCATACTGACCAACCGCTGAAAACGATGCCCACTGACTTGCCGCCAATACGCCTGATGAAACAACAACCAGGAATACGCCCAGAAACAGAAGCCAGATGACGCTGATTTCTTCGAGCAGGGATTGCAGCGCCCGTGTGACCTTACTCGCTTCCCGCGGAGCCGATCCAGGCAGCTCTGGAATAATGTTCAGCGCGATAGGCTCTGCGCTGTCAAAAGGCGGTGGTGCTGCCGGAAATAACCCAAGTTCGGTGGCATCGGCAACCGGCTCACTCATTTTCCGGGCCAGAGCCAGAATCTGCTCTTCTGACAAAAGGCCCAGCTTTACCCAATCGTCAAGCCCTTCGAGTAGGCGCGATCGCATCCGCTCAGTCGACAAATCCAGCCAAATCTCAAGCTGCATAACGATAATCCTTAGCTTTCAGCCAGCATAAGGGCGCTATCCGACCGATTTATTCAATCAGATCCAGATTTTAGAATGACCCTCTTGGTCAGCATCCCCGAAAGTGCCAGGAAATGATCGCTATCGTCAACTTAATTGATGTAGAGGGTAGTCCTAAAGTGGTAAGGATGCGTTGTAGTGGTGAATGAAATACCAAATAGCGCCTATGTGATTCTCCAACTTTTTAGAGAATGAGAGCGTTTTACGCACTAATCTAGAGATTCGCTGGCGAAGCGTACAGTTGAGTCGTTCAATCCGATTGGTCAGTCCCGTTTCCTTCCCTACCGCTTGATGCCGTTTGCTTGGAATCACCTGTTCATAAGCCTCCCAGAAGTCAGTATAGGCCACAGCACACTGTCGATAGACTGGCGGCAGTGAGGCCCATAGACCACGCGCCCCGACTCGACTTCGACGACCGATGTATAACCCTACAACTTCTCGACTTTCGACATCTATCGCCAGCCATACCCACTGTTTGTTTCCTTTATCGCCAACAAATGACCACATCTCATCGCATTAGATTGTTAAGCGCCCCTTTTTTTGGCTCGCACATTGACTTCGCGCGGTACCGATGCATATTTTTCATTCACGTAACCTTGTAGCCATACCTCAGAGACATCAACGACTCTAGCAATCCCAGCGAGTGGTATCTTCTCTAGCAATAGTTTGTCTATCAACGCCTTTGTTTCATCGCTGATCACCTTATTCTGTGGGTCTTCGACGAACTGTCGCCCGCAGTCTTTGCACAGATGGTTTTGCTTGCCGTTGTGAATAAACCCGTTCTTAACAACAGAGTCAGAATTGCAATCAGGACAGGTCGGGAGAGCGGAAATCACTAGAAAAGTTGAAGTTACGACCCTGCTATCATCACGCAATCGTTTTAGCGATCGCATCGCCTAATCGATAGAATTATCCTTACCCGTTTAGGACTACCATGTAGAGAACCCCGCATATACGCAAAGATGTGCTCCAATCACTGATTGGAGCACATCTAGCAGTCTGACAGATCTTCCCTACCTGCATTGATTGCAGAGTTATCTACTGGGATCGGCGCTGATAGTAAACCTTCTGCCCTTCATTCGGCACAAAAATACACTCCCGTCCGGAGCGCCAGAGACTCTTCCAAACAGGTTCTTTAGACTCGCGAAAATACTCTCCCATAATTGGCTTGATCGCCGCAGTAGCATCCTTTAGAGGGTAGTGAGGCATGCTCAAAAAGAGATGATGGGCAACATGAGTACCGATGTTGTGGTGAATGTTGTTAATTATCCCATAGTCGCGGTCAATTGTAGAAATGGCACCCTTGAGAAAGTACCAGCTATCGTTGCGATACCAGGGAATGTCAACCTCGGTATGGTGCAAGAAAGTGACCAAGTCCAGCCATACAACAAAGACCAGATAAGGCATGATGTAGAAGTTAAAGAGAAACAGCGGGCCGAAGTGAAAGCCAACCCAGGCCAAGCCTGCTACCATCAGGCACCAGCAGGTAGTACTGGTAATGACATCCCACTTTTCAGAAGGGCGAAAAAGGGGACTGCTCGGCAAAAAGTGAGAGCCCACGCGACCAGGCGATCGCACAAACAAATAAAGCGGATAGGCAAACAAAAACAGACTAAAACGAATCCCTTTCGCCAAACGATCCATTCCGTCGTAGGTTTCTTCAGAAAGCGGATACCAGCTTTCATCCGTGTCGATATTGCCAGTGTTGGCATGGTGAGTACGATGGCTGATCCGCCAGCCATGATAAGGCACCAGGATAGGCGTATGACTGAGGTGGCCGATAAGACTGTTAAGCCATTTGTGCTTGGAAAAGGAGCCGTGGCCGCAGTCATGGCCCACCACAAACAAAGCCCAGAACATCGTACCCTGTGCAATCCAAAAAAATGGAAAGAACAACCAGGAGTTGATGCTGTAAGCTAAGGCATACAGCCCGGCGATAATGCCAATATCGAGAAAGAAGTAAGCTAGGGAGCGACCGACCAAAGGCTGAAAACAGTAGTCAGGGATAGCGTCTTTGAGATCTTTGAGCGTAAAAGGCAGATCTTGATTTGTATTGGACGGATCTAGAGAGCTAGGGGGTCGGGTACTAAGTTGCACGTATTACCTGCTAATTGACACGATAGGATGGCCTCAGGTGTTTCGGATTGCGCCGATACCTCTGCGCCAAGCCTCGAACCTTAAGACTAGTTTACAAAGCTTCACAATACAGTATTTCGGACGAGCTACAGAGGTAATGTCGGAAATTCGGTACCATTACTGAGCCCGCGCAGCCGTATCCCTAATCGGTAGGTTTTCAAGTATTCTTTGGAGAAGCTTTGATAAATAGGTTTCTCATTAGCTCTGCACCTGGCTCATGCGCATTCACAGGTATGTAGATGAGATGTTCGTAGACGAGCCCGTGCAAAGGTTATGGAGTTTCGCTATAACAAAGTGTGACTACAACCGGCGTCCAACGCTCCTTGAAAAAAGCCTTGCGATCGCCTACGTTCTATACCATCTGCAAGCGTTAAGCTTTCTCTGTACTCCTTACAGGACTTTGAAGTCTCATGAAATCTCCTGCCACCGCACTAGATTTGCGGCTTGCACAGCGCATCTGCTTTACAGTCCATATTGCCTCACTGATTTTTGGGCTAGCAGGACTACTGTTGGTATTGCCCCATCCAGAATTTATTGCTCAGCTTCCTGACATTGGCCGCATGGCTTTTGGCTGGTCAATGACGGGGGGCGGCGCAATGTATATGATTTCAGGGGCAGCCGCGATCGCTCTATACGCCTACCGATACTTAGGATTATGGCACTGGCTTAGCTTTATGCTCCCAGCGCTATTCCTTTCGCTGGGCGCTGAGCTACTGGGTACCAGCACGGGCTTTCCTTTTGGGGAGTATCACTATCTTTCGGGCTTGGGCTACAAAATTTCGGGCCTAGTGCCTTTTACCATTCCGCTCTCCTGGTTTTATTTGGGATTGAGCGCCTATTTGATCAGCTATATGGGGCTGAAGACTCTGGTGAAAGAAGGCTGGGCGGCGGTGGGGGCGATCGCCTTTGGCGCACTCCTGCTCACCTCCTGGGATTTTGTCCTCGATCCGGCTATGAGCCAGACGACAATGCCTTTCTGGGCATGGGATCAGCCGGGTGCTTTCTTTGGGATGCCCTACCAGAACTTTATTGGCTGGTTCGGCACTGGCGTCGTTTTCATGAGCGTGGCAACCCTGCTGTGGCGGGCAAAGCCTCAGCCTTGGGAGCAATTACCGCTAGATCTGCCGTTGGCCATCTATTTGAGCAATTTTACCTTTGCCATGGTGATCAGCCTGGACGGAGAGATTTATCCGCCGGTTCTCTTAGGTGTGTGGCTGGGCGTTTTGCCGACGCTTTGGTTCTATCGGCTGGCAACGGAGCAGGCCAATGTAGACGATCAATTGGCTGTGACTCAGCAGCCACAGTTTGGTAGTTTTGCAATTTCCGCTTCTAAGGCTCCCGAATGAGTCTGCTGTCTATGGAGGGAGTAGGAGCCTTTTCGCTGGGTCTACTGCTGCTACAGGCTCCCTTTACCGCTGTTTTACTGTCCCGACTGATCAGCGGAGCCCGCCGTCAACGGCCTATTGCGCCCCGGATAGCCAGTGCCCACCAAGCTCACAGTGTCAGTGTAGTAGTGCCGACGCTGAACGAAGTCAATCGAATTGATCCTTGCTTGACTGGGTTGCGACAGCAGGGTAAGGAAGTGCGAGAAATTATCGTTGTCGATAGTCGCTCTCAAGATGGAACGCCTGAGAAAGTCAAGGCGATGGCTCAGCAGGATAACCGTATTCGCCTGATTACAGATGAGCCCTTGCCGCCTCGGTGGGTAGGTCGCCCCTGGGCACTCCATTCAGGCTTTCTGGCGAGTTCGGCGGAGAGCGAGTGGATACTGGGCGTAGACGCTGATACCGAACCTCAGCCGGGGATGGTGGCGGCTATTTTATCGGAAGCGGAGGAGCAGGGTTACGATCTGGTCTCGCTGTCTCCGCGCTTTCGGCTGAGCTTTGCAGGCGAATGGTGGCTACAGCCAGCGCTGTTGATGACGCTAATTTATCGATTTGACTCGGCGGGCGTTCGTCATCCGATCCCGGAGCGGGTAATGGCTAACGGCCAGTGCTTTTTGTGTCGGCGATCGCTGCTCACACAGCTTGATGGCTATCGCTGCGCGGCGGATTCCTTTTGTGACGATGTGACGCTGGCACGGGCGGCAGCAAAGGCAGGCTTTCGGGTGGGCTTTTTAGACGGGGCGCAGGTGCTGAGCGTGCGGATGTATGAGGGTATGCAGGAAACCTGGGAGGGCTGGGGGCGATCGCTCGATCTCAAAGATGCGACCACGCCCACACAGCTCTGGGGAGATCTGGCGCTGTTGGTGAGCACTCAGGCGCTGCCGGTACCGGTGCTGTTGAGCCTTTTGCCGATCTGGGCTGTAGGATACGGGAGCAGTATGCTGAAGCTGGCGATCGCTCTAAATGCGTTTTTACTGCTGGTGCGTTGCGGTATGCAGGTAGCGATCGCACCTTCCTACCATCGCTCTGACAATCGCTCCGGCCAGCTCTTTTCAGCTGCCCAATTCTTCTGGCTTGCGCCCTTGGCCGACCCGCTGGCGGTATTGCGAATTCTTCTATCCTCCCTACAAACCACAATTCAGTGGCGCGGCAGAACTTACCAAAAAGAATAGGTCTTTCTCTATTTCCTATTACTTTGAAGCCATGGCCCAAGCGGGTGCCTGATAAGTCTTCAAAAACTGCTCAATAGTTCTGACCGCGCTGTCATAGCCTCGCTGCGCAGTAGCCGAAAGGTCTTTACCAGAGTCAAAATTTTCTGTAGGAACCTGTAGCAGCCATGCCTGAGGAGCCCGGCCATATAGCTGCCTGGTCAGGCTTAGCAACGCGCGGGGATCATAGCTGGGTTGCTCTGTTTGCCGCGTCTGAGGAGACTGGCTATTCAATATAATCGGGTCAATCTGAATCGTGCGAGCACAGCTTTCCCCCCCACAGGCTTCCACAAAAATAACGTAGTCAGTGGCCACAATATCGTTGATTAGCTCTGGAGTGAGCGTCTCCACTGACATAGACTTGATTGATGGCAGGTGCCAGCTAGCAATCATATCGGCGACCTTAGGGCTGACGGCAGCATCGCCTTGCAGTTGGCTACCGTGACCGATGATTAAAAAGCGGAACTGAGAGACTGCCTGCGCAGTAGATGAATAAGTCATCGAAGATGTCCTCCTTAGGTGACGTTGCTTTCATCTGCCAGCTTAAAGCGGCAATATGTAGATTTTATGAAGTATCTATGTGCCCTTGTCGGACGCTCAGTGAGCGGCTCGCAATCGGCTTCAGTCAGTCGAAGGAGCCTGCTAATCCAGCGCATAGCGCTCCGCCGTTAAGCGATTTTATGCCCACAGAATAGTAAAAACCAGGTCAAAAGAAGCTATCCTCATGCCATAACTACACCTGTTTTATTAGCACAAGGATTCCAATGGCTGCTACTCAACCTTTAAAGGGAATTGCTCTGATCGACTGCGCCAAAGCCAACGCCCCCCAGGGTGTCGAAGTGGCAGCGCGGCTGTGCGGCTATGAGAGCGATGTGAGCAGCTTTCAATCTGCCCTTTCTCAAGCCGGTGAAGATATGGGCGTAAAGCTTGACGAGTTAGATGATCTGATTACCGATCAGTACACAGTCCAGCGTAACCAGGGAATAGAAATCGCCCCCGACTCCCCGCAAGATCTATAGGCTAGACGCGGGTTCCTTTAAAGGGGATTTCTTTGGGGTAAGGGGGCGATCATCGCTACCTACTCCTCACCGCAAATCTCGAAAAATTGTGTGAGCCTGTAACCATACTTTGATTTTTTGATTTATCGACTTGTGCTTAGGCGTGGAATAAGATGTATGACTACCGCAGAGGGCTCGAATTCAGAAATTAAACAGTTCCTTAACGACAAGCGAGAGGACATTATTTCGATTGCCGCCAAGCATGGAGCTTTTAATATTCGAGTATTTGGCTCTGTTGTTCGCGGTGAAGTCACTCCAAAAAGCGATATAGACTTTTTGATTGACTATGACATTGACAAGACATCTTCCTGGTTTCCGGTCGGCTTGATTCATGAGCTAGAAGCGCTTTTGGGGCGAAAAGTAGATGTTGTTCCGGCTGATAGTGTTCACCACTTTATAAAGGAGCGCGTGTTGAGTGAAGCGATCGCGCTATGAAAGATCCCAGATTTTTCATCATTCACATCCGCGATTGTATCTCCCGAATTGAAACCTACACAGAAGCGGGTGAGTCTGCGTTTTTAGCAGATCTTAGAACCCAGGACGCTGTCATCCGAAATTTAGAAACGATGGCAGATGCAACCCAGCAATTGCCTGAGGCTTGGAAAAATGCATGTCCAGATATGGATTGGCGCAGAGTTGCTGATTTTCGCAACTTTTTGGCTCATCAATATTTGGATCTCAGCTTGAAGATTATCTGGGAAGTGGTAAAAACTGACGTTCCAGAGCTGAAAGCCTGCATAGAATCAATGGCTAGCAGATTCTGGAATGACGGTGAGTAAAGAGACATTTACTAGCTTAGCTGTGAGGACTCGCCTTCGAGCGGGACTGTGCTATCAATCGCTTGCTGAATGCCGAGAAGCCAATTGTGGGCGGATTGAGTAGTCGGATGCTCTGAGCCTAGCGCTGGAGCGTAGACCTCCAGGGCTCGTTGAATATAAGATAAGGGAGCCGCCAATAAATAAAGTACCGTTTATGTAGGAACGATGGTGATGTCCCATTTAGGCATTTGTTCAGAGCGTTGCCATTGTTGTTCATAAGGTTCTAGCTCATCTTTGGAGACCTTTACTTTCTTTGGATAGCTGCCTTCAACGAGATGAACCAAGGGCTCAAACCCATCCCAAGTCATCTTAGCCGCCCATTGCAGGGCATCTTCAATAGTGTTGAGTATCGTGCCATTCCAATAGTTCTCCAGTGCTGCCCAGCACCGCTCGATAGGGTTGTACTTACTGTGATAGGGCGGATAGTAGATCAACTGCACGCTCAATCGGGTGGTCTGGCAGAACTGCGCCATGCGTTTGATGAACTGTGTCCGATTGCTTCTCACTGCAGAGCCGCCATCTAAGTCAATCGCTAAGGTTTTGATGTCAGGGTAGTCGTCCTGATGAGCTGGCCACCAAGCTTCTAAGCAATCGACGATAAAATCACTCGTTTCAGCCGACTGCCCAAAGTAGATCCATAGCTGGGCTTCTACCACATCGAGAATGCCAAACGGCACGAGTACCGCATCCCAGTGGTCATCGTGGTCATCGGCCTGCTGTGCTTTGAGTCCCCGTGCTTTTCCCTTTCTCGATAGATTGCCTATCTTGACTTTGGCTTTGCTATCTATCGAGAGTCGCAGGACGGTACTATCTGCATCAGCAGCTTTATTGGCGGTCGCAACCTGCTCAAAAATAGCATCGGTTTCAGGAATCTTTTTGAGCGGCTTCACTTTTTGTGTTTTTTTAGGCGATAGTCTAATCGGTTGAGAATCGTACCCATCGTTTGACGACAGGGCAAGTCTGTTTCGCGATACCCCTTCTCCGCTATCAAGCCATTCAGCACCGCTTGAGCCGTGACTTTTGTGTACTGAAATGTGGTCTTTAACCGAGCATCTGCCTGACACTTCCCCTCCACGAGTTCACGGATATCCTGCTCTAATCGGGGAAGCTTTTCTTCTGTCTTCTTTGACCCTCTGGCCTGATAGTTATCCACGCAGGTCAAACCCGAGCGTTGTTCATCAAGACCCAACTGTACCGTCTGGCGTTTCCAACCCAGGTACGTTTCTGCTTGCCGCGCTGAAGATTTGAAGTAATCCTCAGTCGCTTTCGCCAGGAATGCTCGTTTCTTCGGCCCCGTTAATTTCTGAGCGGCATCCTTCAGCGTCGATTTTACTTTCTCGTCAAGCTGTACAGCAACGCGCATCGGATAGCCTCAGAAAGGGATTTCTTTCCCCCATTATAACCGGTACTCTTT
>JBBQAC010000297.1:0-5001 GCA_038315915.1 Phormidesmidales cyanobacterium | reverse complement strand
ATCGTTACATAGAACGGCAAGCAGCGAGCAAACTGGCGGGCTCCGCTGGGCAGCTCCAGGCAGCGCGTACCGACTAGCTCGTAGGCGACGCATACTTTGATTTCATCGAGGCCGTCGAGCACGTCGAGCTTGGTGATGGCCAAGCAGTCGAGCCCGTTGATGCGTACAGCGTAGCGGCTGATTACCGCGTCGAACCAGCCGCAGCGACGGCGACGGCCTGTGGTCGTGCCGAATTCTGCGCCGACTTCGCAGATGGTGTTGCCGACTTCATCGTCGAGTTCGGTAGGGAAGGGGCCTTCGCCGACGCGGGTGGTGTAGGCTTTGGCAACGCCGATTACCCGGTCAATGGTGGTTGGGCCAACGCCCGAGCCAATGCAGGCTCCGCCCGCGACCGGGTTGGAAGAGGTGACGTAGGGGTAAGTGCCGTGGTCGAGGTCGAGCAGGGTGCCCTGTGCGCCTTCAAAGAGGATGTTCTTTTTCTGCTGGGCGGCGTTGTAAATGTGCAGGGAGCTGTCGGTGATGTGCGATCGCAACCGCTCCGCATAGCCCACATACTCATCAAGAACGTCCGCAGCCTTCAGTGGCTTCAGGCCATAAAGCTTCTCTAGCACTACATTTTTGTAGTCAATTGTCCACTTGAGCTGTTCGGCAAACTCATCGGTATCCATCAGGTCGATAATGCGAATGCCTGTGCGCTCTGACTTATCGGCGTAGGTGGGGCCAATGCCGCGCTTGGTGGTGCCGATTTTTTTGCTGCCCCGGCGCTCCTCGGTCGCCTGATCGATCAGGCGGTGATAGGGCATGGTCACATGCGCCGTCTGCGAAATAAACAGGTTATCTGAAGAGACGTTGAGCGCTTCTACCTTGTCTAACTCGGCGATCAGCTCCTTGGGATCGATCACAGTGCCGCTACCGATAATGCACTCGGTTTCAGGGTAAAGAATCCCCGAAGGAATCAGGTGTAGCTTGAAAGTTTGGCCTTTGACGACAACGGTATGGCCAGCATTAACGCCGCCCTGATAGCGCACCACCACATCTGCTGATTTACTCAGCAAATCGGTGATTTTGCCTTTACCTTCATCGCCCCATTGAGCGCCGATAACAATAACGTTAGCCAAAGGAATACATCGCTAGAGTTCAAACAAATAACCATTATCACCAAGCTGTGATTGAAGTGTCAACAATAAAAATTGACTCGTCTGCCCAAAATAGAGCCATCCACGGCGACGAATGCCCCTCTCCACAGAAACATTCGTTATGCTGTACAACAGAGTAATAAGTTTTTTGCGCAATTCCACTCAATCTGCAAAAACTGCTGATTTCTGTCTCGCCTGAGTCCGGATCTGCGCCCGGATCAATCCTCGATTTTGATTCTGAACAAACCTGAAGTCCAAGCTCGAACACCCTACGGCTAAATTCAAGGCTAAAAAATCTGAGGTTGAGATACCTGGATCTAAGCCTGCCTCTCAAATCGCGCTCAGATCGTCCGAAATAACCTTTAGCTGCTCCAGAGATCTGTTCTTATGGACACTATTTTCATATACCTGCTTACCCTCACGACAAGGAGATTTTTGCAATGAGCTTATATGCAGAGCTGCACCGACATCTCGGTGGTTCCGTAGTTCCCCGAGTGCTGTGGCGCTACTTTGAGCGCAATCGGCCTGACATTTCCGATCAATTTTCCGACTATTCTGCCTTTGAGCAGTTTTACACTCAGCCTAAAGACACGCTGGACGAATATCTGAAACTCCATACATTAGTTGAAAGTGTCCAGACGAAAGAAGCGCTGCCTTACTTTATTTACCGGCTGATCCGGGGCGCTTATATTTTTGAGAATTTGGCCTATTTAGAGCTGCGCTATACCCCTTTTTATCGCACGCCTGCGACCCTCAGCGATACGCAGCGAATTGACGCGATGGCTGAAATTATTGAAGTAGTAGGCCGTGCTAGTAATCAGAGCGAGTATCCGGTAGTCACTAAGCAAATTCTTTGCCTGCACTCTCGCCTGCCGTATGAAATCAACCGGGCCACGCTGGAACTAGCAGCTCAGTACCCTGAGTACGTGTGCGGCATTGATATTGCCGGGGGCGATGCGGCCTATAACCTCGAAGAAATCAAGCGGCTGTACAGCCACGCCCGAGAGCTAGGACTCAACACCACAGGGCACCTGTATGAAACCAAAGACGGCTGCTACCCCGATTTGCTCCCCTACCTGATGCGTATCGGCCACGGCATCCAGATTCCTCTGCGCTACCCTGAACTGCTGAAGGATGTCGCCGCTCGCAATCAGTGCCTGGAAGTGTGCCCGACCACCTACCTGCAAACAGGGACGCTCGAAGAAATCAGCCAGCTCAAAACCGTCTTTGACCGCTGCTTTGATGCCGGGGTGGATATTGCCATCTGCACCGACAACGCGGGTCTGCACAATGTGCGTTTGCCCTTCGAGTATGAAAACTTGCTGACCCACGACGTGATCGGCTTTGATGAGCTGCGGGCCTGTCAGGCAGCGGCTTTTCGCCATGCCTTTGCTTGGCCTCACCAGCAGCAGCCTGCCTACTTACTCTCTAGCCTGCTGAATGATCGCAGCGAATACCGGGAGAGCGTGGGGTCGATGAATGGATGAGTAAGGACTAGGGCGCTGCTGCCAGATGCTGCTTCAGGAAGTCTACAAATACTTTTACTTTGGTAGGCATGAACTGCTTGGAGGGGTAGACGAGCCAGGCGGCAGTGTCAAAACGGGTGGCGGTGACGGCATGGTGCGGAAAAACGTTGATGAGTTTGCCTGAGTTCAAGTCGGGCTGAATGAGCCAGTGGGGTAGTAGGGCGACGCCCATGTGGGAAAGCGCACAATCTTTTAGGGCGATCGCGCTCGAAATAACCGTATGTCCCTGTACCCTCACCTCATCAATCTCCCCTTTTGCGCTTTTGAAAATCCACCTTGATCGAAAGCCCGACAGTGGAAAGCGTAGGCACTCATGCCGCGCGAGATCGTGAGGATGGCGAGGGTAGCCCTGCTGGGCTAAATACTGCGGACTCGCGCAAATAAAATATCGAGTCGGCATCAGCCTTTGAGCAATCAGGGCAGAGTCGGCCATGATGCCGAGTCGAATGGCCACGTCAATCCTTTCACCGACCAGATCGAGCACAGCGTCAGTGAGTACCAAATCTATAGTCAAGCCGAGATAAGCCGCCTCAAATTCGGGCAGCAGCGGCACGATGCAGGTGAGGCCAAAGGAGACGGAAGCGGTAATTCGCAAGGTGCCCTGGGGGTGTCCCGATAGCTCAGTAGCAGCAGCGATCGCCTGATCCATTTCCGCCAGTAAGGGCACAACGTGCTCATAGTAGACAGCTCCTGACTCGGTGGGAGAGAGTCGCCGGGTTGTCCTTTGGAAAAGGCGAACGCCGAGTTCTTTTTCCAGGGTAGCGATCGCCCGCGATACCGAAGACGGCTCAATATCGCGATGGCGAGCTACGGCGGCGAAGCTTCCTTGCCTCACCACTTCTACAAATAATTGCAGGGTAGATACGTCCATTCGTGCAGTTAGCGCATCACATTGATGTGCCGATGGGTCTCGATTTCGTTAGGGAACCTGATTAGAGTTTAAAGACTGAACTTTGGAGATCACAAGCATGAGTCGGATTACTGTTTTGGGAATGGGGGCAATGGGGTCGCGCATAGCGGCTAATTTGCTGGGGCAAGGTCATGCGGTGACCGTGTGGAATCGCAGCGCTGAAAAAACGCTGCCGCTGGTAAAAGTAGGGGCTGAAGTGGCGCGATCGCCCCGAGAAGCTGTCAAGTCGGCTGAGTTCGTCATGACGATGGTGCGTGACGATGAGGCGTCGCGGTGGGTTTGGCTGGATGGCGAAGTGGGGGCTTTGGCTGGGATGGGTGAGGGCGCGATCGCCCTCGAAAGCTCTACGCTAACCGTCGAATGGACGCGCAAGCTGGCAGAACATTGCAGCGGCAGCAATATTGCTTTTTTGGATGCGCCCGTGGCGGGATCTCGCCCCCAAGCCGAAGCCGCTCAGCTCATTTACCTGGTCGGTGGTGAAGAGGCTACTTTCAACCGCGTGCAGCCGATCCTCAGCACCTTAGGCAGCGCTGTGCACCACGCCGGAACGGTCGGCAGTGGCATGGCCATTAAGCTCGCAGTGAATGCGCTCTTCGGCATTCAGGCAGCAGCTATGGGCGAACTGATTGGCTTTATGCAGCGCTGCGGGTTAGACAGTGCGCGGGCGGTAGACATCTTAACCGCTACGCCAGTTTGTAGCCCAGCGGCCAAAGCCCTGGCCAGTGGCATGATGGCCCGCCAGTTCGCCCCGATGTTTCCAATTGAGCTAGTAGAAAAAGATTTGGGCTACCTGGCGGCTACGGCTCACGGACAGCAGGCGGATGTTCCTATCGGCAGTGCAGCTCGTCAGATTTTTCAGAAGGCGCTGGCGGAAGGCTACGCTGCTGACAATATTACGGGCATCGTCCAGCTATATCCGACAGGGGATGAGTAGCGGTTTCATTCTGTGGATAGAAGGAAAGACCTGTCCAATGCGAGAAGCCCTCAGCAAGTAGGTTCCTCTATGGTGAGGGCTGAATATATACCAATAAAAGGAATTATTTTATGGCTACTGAGCAAAACGACAATATCAAAAAAGGGGCAGAGCCCGGTAAAGGAGCCGCTGGTAACCAGCAGGCAGTACAGGTCGCTCAGCCTGTGGGTAGGGCGATTCAGCCGGAGGGCACAAAGACGATGCCGGGCGGCGATGTAGACCAGAACAAGGAAGATATCGCTCATGCTCGCGAAAGCGAGTCGGATACGGATATGAAGACGACCGATGGCTACGTAGTCGATGACTCTGGGCGAATGAATAACTTTGCCGTTGAGCCGGAAATGTACGTCGAAGAGTAGCCTACTCCTCCAGCGATTCATCCATTCTGCCGAGCACTTTGTCGCGAAAAGCGCTGTCCTGGCTGGCGAGCCCCAATATTTGCATGTACTCGGGGAG
>JBBQAC010000097.1:0-14412 GCA_038315915.1 Phormidesmidales cyanobacterium | reverse complement strand
CTATCGCTCTCTCAGCGCCAGCACCAGGCCGTATTTACCATCAAAGATGACGGCATAGGCATCCTTCCTGAGGATTATCCCTATTTGTTTGAGCCGTTTCATCGTGGGAAAAATGCCAGCAATATTCCAGGGACGGGGCTGGGCTTAAGCATCGTCAAACAGTTTGTAGAACTGCAAAAGGGAGATATTAAAGTAGAGAGTGAGTTGGGTGTGGGCACTACATTTCGAGTCAGGTTGCCGCTGTCGCTGAACAACTCATAGAGAAGTTTTCTGTAGAAAAGTCCTATTTCTTCAAAAGATTGTCCTACAAACCGGGCCGCTTTCTCTGCATAAGATAGAGGCAATACTTTTCGCCAGGGAAGGCGCACTCATGTCACCACCTAAAATAGTCCCTCCATTTACTTATGAGAGTGCTGCCCAAAAGGTGCGAATGGCTGAGAACGCCTGGAACAGCCGAGATCCGCAGCGGGTGTCGATGGCTTACTCTGAAGATAGCCATTGGCGGAACCGGGCTGAGGTATTTCAGGGGAGAGAAACCATACGCGCGTTTTTGCAGCGCAAGTGGGACAAGGAATTAGACTACCGGCTGACCAAAGAGCTATGGGCGTTTGGCGAAAACCGCATTGCTGTCCGCTTTCAGTACGAATGGCACGACGACTCGGGGCAGTGGTACCGGGCCTATGGCAACGAAAACTGGGAATTTGATGCAGATGGCCTGATGCAGCGTCGGGAAGCCAGCATCAACGATATGCCGATTGAAGAGAGCGATCGCCGCTTTCACTGGCCTGCTCCTGGCCCCCGCCCCGACGATCACCCTGGCTTAATCGACTCCCCCGTCTGAGTTTGTTCTCAATCCTACGCGCCAAATCCTCCGTCGATAGTATGCTGCGCGCCGGTCACAATCGCTGCTTCGGGGCCGACCAGGTACGCGACCATGCCCGCAATCTCGCTTGGTCGGGCATGGCGTTTGATCGCCATGAAAGAGTGCATCATGTCTTTCATTGGCCCGTCTTTTGGGTTGAGATCGGTATCGACCGGGCCGGGTTGGACGCTGTTAACGGTGATGTTGCGATCGCCAAAATCTCTTGCCAAGCCGCGCACCATCCCCTGCACTGCCGACTTGGTGAGCGCATAGGCCGCGCCGCCGGGGAAAGGCATGCGATCGCCATTTACCGAGCCAATAATCACAATTCGCCCCCCGTCGGGCATTTGCCGCGCCGCCTCTACCGCCGCATGATACGGCCCGCGCACGTTGATATCAATCATCCGATCCACATCAGTTGGATCTAGCTCTAGCGCGTGGCCCAGTACGCCAATGCCAGCATTCACCACCAATATGTCCAACGGCCCTTTATCGGCGATTACCTTACCCACGGCGATCCGATCCGCGCTGTCTGCTTGCAGGGCAGTTGTAGCCGTTTTCTCAGCCAGCGCCTCAGCCGTTTCTGCTGAAGACCCATACGTAAAAACAGTAGTGGCCCCTTCTGCCGCCAGCCGTTCAACAATGGCCGCGCCAATGCCGCGACTGCCGCCGAGTACCAAAGCCTTTTTTCCAGTGAGTGTTGCCATAATCTGATCCTTGCTCCAATTTTGTATCGGTTACTATAGAAATACGATAGCAGGAAAAATCAGAATAAATTAGTGACCACTAAAAAAATATCAAAAGCAATTGCTAAGCGAGGTCGTCCAAGAGGATTTGAGCTGGAGAGCGCACTAGAAACCGCGATGGATTTGTTTCATCGGCGTGGCTATGATGGCGTGGGTATTGCTGAACTGAGTAAGGCGATTGGCGTGAGCGCGCCCAGCCTGTATGCTGCCTTTGGTAACAAGCGATCGCTGTTTGCCAAAGTGCTTCAGTGCTATGTTCAGGCGCACGGCGGCTGGCTGCCAACCGCTCTCGCCAGTGAAGATACGCTAGAAGCGACGATGCTGAGCGTCTTTACGCAGGCCGCTGAGACCTACGCCGCCAATGCTGAAAAGCCAGGTTGCTTGATTATTGACGGTACGCGCAACTGCACCGATGCCGAAGCGCAGCAGGTGACGGCAGGCTACCGACAGGCGACTGCGCAATTGATCCGCGATCGCATCCTCCTCACACCGGCTCTCACAGCCGCCGCCGCCGACTCCCTGGCAAACTACGCCGTCACGATTTTAGTCGGGCTTTCAGGCAGCGCCCGCGACGGCATGGACATAGATACCTTACGAACGACAGCTAAGATTGCTGCGGAAGGATTTGCTCAGGCGCTGCGGGACTATCTCAATGCCGCCCCAGAACAATAATGTGGCGTCCGAAAACGGCGAGACAGCCCGTAAACCATCTCTTATGCTGGAGCAGTTCGCTCATGAGAAACCTATGCTGAGTGATGATCAGTGCTATCAAACTATCCTGAGCCGCGACCAGCGCTTCGACGGTGTTTTCTTTGTCGGTGTCTCCAGCACGGGCATCTATTGCCGGACGGTTTGCACGGTGAAAGTGCCCCGCCCTGAGAACTGTACCTTTTATCCCAGTGCCGCTGCTGCCGAACGGGCGGGGTATCGGCCTTGCTTACGCTGTCGGCCTGAGCTAGCGCCCGGTCAGTCTAAAATTGACGCAGTGGGCCGGCTGGCAACGGCGGCGGCAAGCCGAATTGAAGCAGGGGCTTTGACAGAGCAGTCGGTGGGTGAACTGGCGATCGCACTGGGGGTAAGCGATCGCCATTTGCGCCGTGTCCTGCAACAAGAGTTTGGCGTCTCCCCAATTCAGCTCGCGCAAACACAGCGGCTGCTGCTGGCCAAACGGCTGCTGAGTGACACTCACCTATCGGTTACAGAAGTGGCCTTTGCCAGCGGGTTTTCGAGTGTGCGCAGGCTAAATGCGCTGTTTCAAAAACGCTATCGGCTAAATCCTTCAGCGCTGCGTAAAGCCACAGACCTGCCGCAGGATACGCTGCGCTGCGAATTGGCCTATAGGTCGCCGTTTAATTGGGAAGCGCTGCTGGGATTTTTGGCCTGTAGAACAATCGTGGGGGTGGAAGTGATTGGGCGCGATCGCTACTGTCGCACGGTCAGGCTAGGCGAACATACCGGCTGGATTCAGGTGACGCAAATGCCCAAAAAGAACAAACTACAGGTAGAGCTTTCAGCTTCCTTAGTTCCTGTGATTCTGCCGATATTAACCCGAGTCAAAGCGCTGTTCGATCTAGCCGCCGACCCGGTACCCATTGCAGAACATCTCGATAGTCTAACCAGAAAGGAGCCTTGCTTTGGACTGAGAGTGCCCGGTGCTTTTGATGGGTTTGAAGTGGCTGTGCGAGCGGTTCTAGGGCAGCAGGTCAGTGTCAAAGCAGCTTCAACGCTGATGGCCAGACTCGTGGCAGCTTTTGGAGAACCGGTTCAAACACCTGTGGATAGTCTAATTCGACTGACACCGACACCGGAGAAGATTGTTCAAAGCTCGCCGGGGGCGCTGACGGCATTGGGGATACTGGCGAGTAGAGAGCGGACGATTCGGGCGATCGCTCAGGCCGTCATCAGCGAAAATTTGCAGTTGCACAACCATGCAGAAATAACCACCACCGTCGCCGCGCTCAGGGCGCTTCCCGGCATTGGCGATTGGACAGCGCAGTATATTGCCATGCGCGTACTCGCCGACCCGGACGCCTTTCCCTCAGGAGATCTGGCTTTGCGCCGCGCCCTCAGTGTCGATAAACCCTCGCAAGTGCTAAAAACTGCCGAGCCGTGGCGACCCTGGCGAGCCTACGCGGCCATGTATCTTTGGAAATCTTTAGCGGAGCCAATGAAATGATTTACTACAGATGGTTAGAGAGCCCGGTCGGAGAACTGTTGTTAACTGCAAGCAGTCAATCGCTAACAGGACTTTACTTGAAGGGCCAGAAGCACTTCCCAAAAATCTCAGAAGAGTGGCAAGAGGTCGCTAAACGAGAGATCTTCGATCAGGCTGAAAAACAGCTTTCTGAGTATTTTTCTCACAAAAGGCAGCGCTTTGATATTTCGCTCTCGCCGCAAGGAACCCCTTTTCAACAGCAGGTTTGGCACCACCTGCACCAAATTCCCTTCGGCGAAACTACTTCCTACAGTTCTCTCGCTGAAGTCATCGGCAAACCAGGCGCTGCGCGGGCTGTGGGCGCGGCCAATGGACGCAACCCGATTTCAATTATCGTCCCGTGCCATCGGGTGATTGCTATCAATGGCAATATAACCGGCTATGCCGGTGGGATAGACCGAAAGCAGTGGTTACTCAGGCATGAGCGAGAGCGCGGCGCAGTCATATAGTCTGTTGCCCGCCGGACTTGCGACACGATGCGCCCCTTGATTATTAGCCCAAAGCCTGACTGCTGTGGCACTGCCAGCCGTGATCAGTACTTCGCTGGTAGAGGTTCAAATGCCAGGAGACCGATGCGGAAAGATCGATCAGGTCACGGGCTGAGCGCTTTAAGGTAACCTCATGGGCCGGATCAAATTCATAGGCCAGGCTCAGATGTAGCCAGTCCTTTAACCGGATTGGGCTGCGGCGAGTCGGTGATCGCACCTGCGCAGCAAACTCTGCAACCAGTCGCTTCAACCCGCTAGCCTCCAGCTCTATGCCGTGCCAGTCAGGGCGAAAAGTGAGCTGCTTGAGCGAGATGGGCGGGTTTGGAATGTGCTTTTGATATTTGAGTAGTAAGCTTTCTAAGGCGGTGGTGTATTGAGCGATCGCCTTCTCCTCATCTTCAAAAAATCCGGTCAGCGTACAGTGTGGCATGTAGGCATGAGCAGCATTGGGGCCGCAGCGCTGCTGACTCAGCTTGAAGTAGGCTTCGATTTGCTGTGCGAGGGAACCGACCGGACAGGCGTAGAGAATGAGCTGAGGCATGATTGGTCAGGTGAGCAGCTACTCAGCTTGAATATTAAGAAGTTCCAGCAAGGCCGGTCTTTTCAAATCGGCGGCGACAATCTTCTCTTTTTGAGATTTCTTGAGCTTTTTGAGCCGGTACTCCGCTTTAGCCGCCAGTGAATGACTGCCTAAGATGACCTGATAAACAAGCTGAAGCGGCCCTTTTGAGCGTAGATACTTTGCCCCTCGTTTGCCTGCTTCATGTTCGGCTAAGCGCTGAGTGACATTAATCGCAATCCCAGCGTACAGCGCATTTTGCCTTGTCCGGACTAGATACAAAGACCAGTTTGCCATCGGTCGCTATCCACTTATCTAGCAGAACTATAAATCATTAGATGTAGAGGGTAATTGTTGAATGCGATAGCGCGACCTCTAATAAGCTTGATCCTGGGTGCTTAACGGATATAATCACAGTACCTGAGCGCTGTGAGCCATGACAGAACGACTTGACCGACTTGAGCAAGGAATGGAAACGCTGACTAACACTCTCAATCTGTTAGTCACTGAGTTTATTCGCCCGAGCGCGCAGCAAGCTGCTGCCAACCACGAACGACTTGAGCGCATTGAGGCCATCCTCGAACGCATAGCAGAAGGTCAATCAGCCAACGAACAGCAGATCGGCGGCAACGCTGAAGGGTTCACCGAAGCCCGTAGGTTGATACAGGGCAATGCCGAAGGGTTAACCGAAGCCCGTAGGTTGATACAGGGCAATGCCGAAGGGTTAGCCGAAACCCGCGAGCTGATACAGGGCAATGCCGAAGGGCTAGCCGAAACCCGCGAGCTGGTACAGCGTAATGCTGAACGATCTGCGGAGAATAGTACGCTGTTTGAAAATATGCTGAATGATGCGCGGGCGGATCGAATTGAAAACCGCCGCCGGTTCGACGCAGCGCAGCAGGTGATCCAGGCCATGCTGATTCAAATATCTAGCTTGAATGGCCGGGTTGAAGATCTGGAGGAAGCCAGCTAACCACTAGCTGAGAAAGGGCCGCAGCTTCTCAGCCATTTGAACGCTGTCGCTATCAGCGGTTATCAATTCTATTTGTTGAGCATTGATAGCTCCTAACCCCAGGTCAGCCGCGCGGCGGATCTGGGCCTGACTCCAGATTGAGCCACTGGAGACTTCTGAGGTCGTGCCGAGCATCCGCAAGAGGGCAATCCCGACAGCGTCTATCGCGATGCGATCGCTGCTTGCCAGCATCACCCCTGCCCTCACCCTTTTTCCCTGCTCGGGGCCACCCCCGACAAAGGCATCGACACCGTCAATCAAATTGAGCGTCGGGCGATAGGCGCGGTTGACCTCAGCAATCATCAGTCGCTGATTATCTGAACTGTGCAGTTCTCGCATGTAGTCGTGCCCATCGCCCGGTACCCGGCGAGCGACCGTGCCAATTGTGTTTTTCAGCGACAGGGTGAAATGACCGCCAAAGCGATGGGTTTTCAGGCAGCAGACGTTAACGACGGCATCTGCGGCTAGAACCGGACGGGCGATCGCAAACCCCCTTGACCAATTCGTCCCTTCACCCGAGAAGTACTGCCAATCATCCCGGCCCAGCTCGTCAAACACCATCGGCGTAAAGCCGTAGCGCTCTGCCAGGTCGAACACCTGCATTTGCTGCATCGCGCTACGAGTCTCAGCCATACCGGAGCGATCGCCTACAGTAATCTGACTGGCACCCGCCCTTTGAATTGTCTGCACCAGCGCCTCCAGCACGGCTGGATCGGTAGCAGCAGGGGCCGGATCGCCCGTATTGTAGTTGGGTTTTATGAATACTTTTTTATTCTGAAAGCTGGGCGGTTGCAACAGCTCCAAGGCGCGGCGCACACCCGCAGCGCGGTCGGTTTTACCCACCAGGACAACCCGATGAGGATTGAGACCATCAGCGGCCAGCGGTGCGGACTGAGCCAGCGCACTCAGCTGGACAGCGGCGGAAGGCCCTAAAGATGATGGTGTTGTTATTGAGGCGCGAAGGGCAGGCGGTAGCATGGCTGCGCCGCTGAGCAACCCCAAGCGTCTCAGTAGCTTGCGGCGAGAAGGACGAAGCTGTAAGAAATCGGGCATAACTAAGCGGGCGTTCAGATGTACTGCAAAGCGGTAATTGCAATTCCCATTATGGCAACTGCCCATGAGAATTTCCTGAGTTATTCGGTATAGTAGTAGCCTAATGCAGCGTCAAAAGCCTGCTGGATGTTGAAAAGCATAGATCGCGCTGTCTATTTTCTGAGCGATCGCCAACAGCTCCATTTCTCGCCAGCGCTTGCCAACAATCTGCACCCCGATAGGCAGGCCGGTTTGCGTATGCCCGATGGGAATGACGACGACGGGATGGCCGGTAAGGTTAAAGGGCATTAAGTAAGCGCCGTTGGCGATTCCGTGGGGATAAGAGAGACCGTCAATATCAATTGCACTCCATGCCGGACGGTGCGTAAAGGCAGGCGTCGCCGCTACAGGTATCAACCAGGCGTCCCAGGGTTCTAGCGACTGATCGATCTGAGCAATCAGCCGACCTCTTTCAGTCAACGCTTCAAAATAGCCCTGTAGGGTTGGGGCCAATATCTCTTTTAGCACCTGGGCAGGATGGCCTGCCTGACGCAGAGACGGGTCGCCCTGGGGGCTTCCCGCCAGATAAAGGTGAGAGACTTTCGAGCGGCGCTCAAGGTAACAGGCTGCGCGTAGCGGTAATTGCAGGCGGCCAGGCGGTAGTAGAGCCTTTGCGCGGCTGTCCAGTCAATCTCTGGCGGTGACCAGTTTTCTGCCGCTGCGCCGCTTTGCGTGAGCTGACTGACCGCGCTGCGAAGGGCGCTTTGAATATCTGCGGCCACAGGCACCCTGAAGTCATCTGACCAGGCGAGCCGGAGCGTCTCCAGGGGTTTTTCATCGGGCTCGTTAAGCGGTACAGGCGGAATCTCTGGCCGACGCGGATCGCTTCCGGCAATCAGGGAAAAGCACAGCCGCAGATCTTCTACTGAGCGGGCGAGTGGCCCTGGTACGAGCATTTGACGAATGCACTTCGGACTATTGGGAGTTTCTAAAATGTGACCGGCCAAAGAGACTCTCCCCTCTGTCGGCTTGAGACCGTAGATGCCGCAGCAGTGAGCCGGTTGACGAATAGATCCAGCCACATCGCTGCCAATATCCAAAGCCGAAAAACCAGCAGCGATCGCTGCCGCACTCCCCCCCGAACTCCCACCTGCCGTATAGTCCAGATTCCAGGGATTGTTCACCCGTGGGAAAATGTCGTTATTGCTCTGATAGGCACCATTGACATCAGACGGGTTCGTTTTACCCAGGAGAATCGCGCCCGCCGATAGCAAGCGGCTGACAACAGTGGCATTTTGCTTGGGCACATAGTCTCGCAGCGGTTCGTAGCCTGCTGTCGTGCGGACACCCTGAGTTTCGTAAAAGTCTTTAATTGTGATTGGCACCCCATGTAGGGCTCCCCAAAGCTCTCCGCTGGCGAGGGCTTCGTCTGCTTGTTTTGCTCTGCTACGAGCGCTGTCTGCATTTAGCGTACAGATAGCATTGAGGGCTGAGTTGTGTTTGAAAATTTGGCTGAGGTACGCCTCTACGATTTCTGTAGCAGAGATAGTGCGATCGCGAATCATCTGAGCCAGTTGATGAGCCGATTTAAAAACCAAGTCAGCCATAAGTACCCGTCAGTCAGTGGATAATAGTCATTGTATTCGCTTTTAGTTAACAGTCTTAACTAAATAAATTATGGGTCGTCCAAGAAAAGAAGATTCTTTGAGCCAGCAGGACGTGGTGAATGCGGTGATCGCCTGCTTGGACAAAGACGGCGAGGCTGCGCTCGGCGTCAATCGGGTCGCACGTGAGCTAGGGATCAAACCGCCGGGTATTTATAAGCATGTCAATGGCAATGCAGGTTTGCGGCAGGCAGCGGCGATCGCTATCTGGCGCGATTATCTGCTGCACTGTCAGGAGGCAATTGCTCACATTGCTGACACCCGCGACCTATTTCATGCGGGCGCACAGGCCAGCCGCAGCTATGCCAAAGGCTATCCTGCCCGGTATTCAGTTATGATGCAGTATCAAATGCGGCCTACCGTCTCAGCAGAAGCTGACATTATTCGACAATCCCTTCACTTTTTCAAACAGTCGCTACAGCTGCATGACCTGAGCGACGATGCGCTAATCGACTGTATGCGCATGGTCAATGCGGCCATCTATGGCTTTATCAGCAGAGAGCAGTTGGACTTGATGACGCTCGCTCGCCCTTCTGATGCCAGCTATGAGGTAATGATTGATGCGCTGCTGGTGGCGATCGCCCACATTAAAAAAAGCATGCCTTGAGCTGTGTTATCAAGAGAGAACAACTTTTTGGCTAATTTGAGTGTGATCTAGCTGAGCGACTGCTCAAGCTGCTCATCCCAAAAGGCTGCTTCTACTTTGTGTCCGTCTAAATCGCGAACGAAGCAGCCGTAGTAAGGCTCACCGTATTCTTCTCTGCCTCCTGGGGCACCTTCGTCTCCGCCACCGGCAGCGATCGCCGCCTCGTAAAAGGCGTGGACAGCTTCCTTTGTAGGTGCAAGAAAGCCGATGTGTGTGCCATTACCCACTGTCGCCGTTTGATTATTAAACGGCGTTTGCACCCAAAATTCGGGATATTGCTTGCCATAGGCTACAGCATCGGGGTGTTCCATCAGGCGCTGGCAGCCGAGTGTGGGGAGTACTCTGTCGTAAAAGGCGATCGCCCGCTTAAAGTCATTGGTGCCAACTGAAACGTGCGAAAGAATGCTGGGATTGTTTTCCATAACTGAATCCTCCGTCAAAAGAGAAAAATCCATTGACATTGTCGAAGCTATTCAACGCACTATAGGTTCTCACCGAAATATAGTAAATGATACCTATCCCATTTCTCAAGCAAAATAGGATGCAGAACCCCCTACTTTTTAGCGCTGAAGGTGATTCCCTTGGAAGGCTGCGCCACCGTATTGTATGAGGCAAACCCAAAAGATAAGCATCCGCTGAAGGGATTCCCATTCTTAAAAAAATCTCAGCAGAAGAGTATCGCTTTGGCCGTGGGCGGGTACATGTAGAAGTGGCCGTAGAAGAAGTCCGGCGATCGCTAAATTAAAAGGGCTGTCACCAGAGAGTTTTTGGGTGGGTAATGGCACTAGCTCAAAAACTCTCGTATATATCGATTTACGGTCTCCGGCTGTTCCTGCTGTACCCAGTGGCTGCAATTGGGAATGTAGCGAATTTGAAAGTCCGCGACGTATTGCTGCGTCTGGTAGGTAAGCTCCTTGCCAAGGGCTGCGTCATTTTCTCCCCAGATCATCAAGGTCGGTACCGGCAGGACGCCCCACGTTTGGTTGAGAAAGCTATCAGGTGCAAAGAGATTGCGATAGTAGTTCAACATACTGGTCAGGGCACCGGGCTGGGCGGCAGCAGCTACATACGCATCGAGATCCGTTTCGGTGAATGCGTTCAGGTTGACAGCCTGATTTTGAAAGACGGCGCGAATGGCGGCATAGTGACCGGCCTGGAGCAGCAGTTCTGGCAGGATGGGAAGTTGAAATAGGCCGATATACCAGCTTCTTAATAGCTGCTGAGGGGTGCGTAAGCCCGCTGCGAACCTGGCAGGATGAGGAAGGTTGAGCACGATTAGCCGCTCCAGCATTTGAGGATGAGCGTAGGCAAAAGCCCAGGCGATCGCCCCACCCCAGTCATGGCCTACCAGCGTGCAGCGGTCGTACCCCAGCGCCCGAATCGCCCCTTCAATATCTTTGATCAGCTCAGGCAAAGCATAGGCAGACTGCTCAGGTGGCTTGTCGCTCAGGTTGTACCCGCGCAGGTCGACTGCCACCGCGCAGTAGTCCTGCGCGAACTTCCGAATTTGATGTCGCCACGAATACCAGAACTCCGGAAACCCGTGCAGAAACAGCAGCAGCGGGCCGTCCCCCTGAGTAACGTAATGGAGCTGAATGCCGTTGGTTTTAAGATAGCGGTGCTGCATAGGTGATCTCGCGCAATCGTCATCGTTTTACCACTAAACTGGTGACTGGTCTCTCCTTCGACCTGTAGATAGAGTTGATAGATGAAAAAACGCTGCCTTGTAGCTATCTTTGCCGTGACCTGTTGGTCAGTGATTTTGCCAACGGTCTCTGCTGTGGGACAGGAGGCCGCCATCGAAGCAATGCCAGTCACTGCACCCGCTCAGACGGAGTCAGTAGAAGCCCCAGGTGACGGTCTTTATTTTGCGGATGTGATGGTTCGCGGGCAGACGGTTTTTCAGGTCGGCAGCTTAAATGCGCTTTCTGCCAGTGAGCGGGCCGCTATTATCAACCGGCGGATTGCCAGCCTGTTAGAGCGAACCGATGGTGAGGTCAGCGTTACGACCTCGCCCGTGGCCGATCAGGATCTGGTCACTGTGCAGGCGAACAATCGGGTGCTGATGACGGTGACAGGGCAGGACGCGCAAGACTTTGGTCTACCGCTAGTGAAACTGGCTGAGGACTGGGCCAATCGGCTAGATCGCAGTTTTGACAAACCGCCTGTAGCTATTGATGTGGCGCAGCGGCTAAATGGCACCATTCGTCAGTTGGGTCGGGATGCTATTGCCAGCATTCCGGCGCTGATTGGGGTCCTAATCGTGATGGTGGTAACCTGGCTGATTGCGAAAGGCGTTCGCTACAGCGCCTTTCGCTGGGCTCAGCAAACGGAAGGAGACCATGGCACAGAGGTGTTGGTTGGTAGGCTGTGCTATGGGGGCGTGTGGGTTGTCGGTGTCGTTGTTGCCCTGGGCGTATGGGGTATCGACTTTGCGACGATGCTGGGCGCACTTGGGCTGACCAGCGTGGCTATTGGTTTTAGCTTAAAAGATGTTTTGAGTAACTATATTTCGGGCGTGATTTTGCTGTCGGCGAGACCCTTTCACATTGGCGATCAGGTGGTGATTGAAGGGTACGAGGGGACAATCACGCAGGTGCAGCTACGCTCTACCACGCTAAAAACCTATGACGGTCGCATGATCTATATTCCCAATCAGGAGGTGTTTCAGGCTAGTATCACCAACAATACAGCGGCTAAATACTTGCGCAGTTCGGTGACAGTAGGCATTGACTACGATGCGGATATTGTTAAAGCGCGGCGGGTGATTGTGGAAGCGATCGCTTCACTCAAAGATGTTCAGCCAGACCCGATACCCGAAGTGCTGGTGCGTGAGCTTGCCGCCAGCACCGTCAATCTGGAAGTGCGATTCTGGGTGGATTCTCATCGGGCTGGCTTTTTGAATACCACTTCAGTGGTGACCCAACGGGTAAAAGAAGCCCTTCAGTCTCAGAACATTGAAATGCCGACGGAAATCTATACGCTGTTGCTAAAAGACGTGCCGGAAGCGCTCAAGCAGGCCAATGGCGGCGCTGCCACCGGCAGCGATAGCGGCTCCTGGCAGCAAGGCACCATTGAAGAAGCCTGAATCCTGCAAATCTTACGCTTATAGCAAAAGTTGTTGCCGAAACGGCTATTCTTCAGCGCATCCAGCCGTGCAGACTCCCTCAGCGTTAAACGACAGCGTTTGTCCACTTAGCGGCACATAAACGTTGGTTTCAGTTGCTTCGATAAAAGCGGCTGTTTTGGTATCTGGCTGAACTTTGCCATTGACGGTTGCGGCCTCATTGGCATGGGATGGAATCACTGCCGTCGGCCCAATGATTTTGTCAATGACATAGGCGGCTTCTGTGGGGCCAGTCGTGTAGGTATCTCCAATATTCATCACGACCAGTTCAGCGCCGTACTGGTCTCTGACCACTGTTTCTTGCTCAGCTGTTACACCCGTATCACCCGAGAGATAAACAACTAACCCATTGGAAAAGGTCACAACATATCCGGTCGGTGGCCCTACATAGGCGCTCAAGCCTGCCGCAGATAGGCTCTCACCTAGCTCGCCTTCAATGAAATCGCCTCCGAGTCCATTGGAGTGAACCGCTGGCACTGTTGTAAACTTCACGCCGTCAATCTCATACGATGCGCCAAAGCGCACAAGCTGCACAGCGCCAGCATCGCCGCCCAAGCTTTCCACCTTGTTTGCCAAAAAGCCAGACATTTCGCTGCCTACTACCATTTGCGCCTGCTGACCTACGGCAATTTCAACAGTGTTGGAGTTGGGCACAGTAATCACATCTGCCTGTGGTTGAGCGCAGGTACCCTGGTTGACAGAAGCGATTCGGCGATCGCCTAAATGATCCCCATGAACATGGCTCAAAAGCACGACATCAATATCACCGAGTCTAGGATCTTCTGCCCCGGCGACTGTTCTTCCCGCATCGTAAAGAATCCGAAGCCCGTTAGGATCTTCCAGCACCATCGCCCGATCAAAGGCGCAGAATTCCCCATCGTGACTGCCAATCGGCGTTATTTTTACGTCTTCAGTTGAGGCGATCGCCGACTGCGCATTGACTGCACCATTCGGTAGACCCCCAAGCATAAATATCAGAAATATAGATGTTGACAATAAAGCGAGCCAGTTGCGTAGCGACAATGAATTTATCTCCGTTCAAATATTAATTGAATTATATCAGCCAGAGCTGCTACGCAAGGGCGTAACCTCAGGGCCAAACCTATCTAATGCGCTGTTAAACAACAACGATAAGGATTACACAGCAGTCATTTTCTTTGACTCATGCTTCAAGTCCTTGCGACCGTGCAGCAACGTGTAAAAGCAGGGGATTATAAACAGCGTCAGCACTGTCGCCAGCGACAGTCCAGAGAAAACAACAACGCCAAGCGGCTGCAAAAATTCTGAGCCTTCACCAATCCCGAGCGCTAGGGGAAACATGCCCAGCACGGTGGTAATGGTCGTCATTAGAATGGGCCGCAGGCGCTGAGGCGCGGCTTTAAGAATGGCAGTGAGCCGACTGCAACGCTCTTGTTCATAAATTTGGTTGGCCAGTTCCACCAAAATAATTGCGTTGTTGACCACAATGCCGACCAGCAGCACTGCGCCAACAATGACCGTTGCCCCAATCGCAGTTTGCGTAATGAACAAACCTAGGATGCCACCGGCTAAAGCCAGGGGCACCGTCAGCATAATCACCAGCGGATCGATCAGCGAATTGTACTGTACGGCCATCACCGTGAAGACCAAAAAAGCAGCAAGTCCGCCTAAAATCCCGATTCCGTCGGTGATGGCGGCGTTGCTCTGGGCGCTATAGCTAGGTAGCCGGGTTACCCCGTCAGGCAAAGTCACACCCTCTAGTATCCGATCTACTTCTTCCAGCGCTGCGCCTAAGCTAGCCCCGTCGCTAAGGTCTCCTTCAATGATAAATACCTGACGCTGGCTAATTCGCTGAATTTCGCCGGGAGCCTGACCCTCTTCAATACTGGCAACGTCCCCGAGCCTTACCTGTTGGCCGTTTCCGTTGAGTAAAGGGAGTTGGGCTAGCTCAGCCGGATTTTGAACCAGCGTCTCGGGGGTTTGAATGCGCACATCGACCAGGCGATCGCCCCGTTGTAACTGAGTGGGCACCGACCCCGAAAGCACCGTTTGCACCGTGCGGCCAATGGCTTCTGCCGAAAG
>JBBQAC010000355.1:0-3430 GCA_038315915.1 Phormidesmidales cyanobacterium | reverse complement strand
GACATGCCTGGTTCAATCGGTTTCGAGGGGTGTTGATTCGTTGGGCCAAGTCATCTTTGTCTTACTTGGGATTTGTTCAGATTGTGGCTTGTCTGATTATCGGGCGAAAGCTCCTACTATTTTCCGGATAGGTTCTTAGTCAAGGTTCAGCCAGGTTCGCGTTCGGGTACAGGATATGACTTCGTTCCGCTCGACTGAGGCAAATGAGGTTTAGAGGTCGGCGGATAGTTCAGCCCACACTCAGAGACTCGATCCAGTCGCCGAACCCGTTGAGGATGAGCTGTACGCCGATGGCCATGACAAATAGGCCCAGTATCCGACTGAGGGCGTGAATGCCGCTAGCGCCCAGCAATTTTAGCAGTAGGGTGGAGGAGCGCAGGGCGATGTAGATGATTGCGCCGATGAGGGCGATCGCCATTGCTATAACTGCTAAGTTCCCTGCCGTCTGAGCCGCCTGTACACCCCGACTAGCTTCTGCCGCAAGCCCTAAAACCACTGCGATAGAACCTGGCCCTGCCAGCAGGGGAATCGTCATTGGCATAAACGAAATATCTTTATGATGTCCGGCTCTGTCGGTGGCGTCTTCATTGTCCAGCTCGCTCATTTTCGACTCGGCGTTCATCGTATTCCAGGCCGCATGAAACACCACAATGCCGCCCGCAATTCGGACAACTTCCAGTGAAATACCAAAGAATCGCAGAATGCCGCCGCCGACTAGCAAAAAGCCAATCAGCATCAAAATCACGTTGCGGGCGATGCGTTTGGCATAGCTGCGTCGCAGTGACTCAGGGACGCCAGCGGTGAGCACCAAAAAAATCGGGACGCTGCCAATTGGGTCGATGACTGGGAACAGTGCGGCAAGGCTGCCTAGAATGAAATCGGTAAAGTCTTTGATCGGCATAGCAACCTTTCGTAGCGTCTGCCTTCACGGTACAGGGATTTGGGGAGAGTAGCGATCGCCCGAAAGAAACTCTCCATCAACAGCGGCATAGAATGCTATGCCATAAAATACTTATACGTCTCTCTCTGTCACTTCGTACCGCCATGGTCAGTACAGCGCCTATTATCTCGCAGCCCGTTCCTCAGCCTGTCGGTGAGAAGCGACTGGTTTTCCATTCGTTCACCTGGCAAAAATATCAGGCATTTCGAGCTACTCTTGCACCTGATTGCAATGCTCGCCTGACTTATGCCAACGGAATTCTGGAATAGCGTTCAAATTTATGCATCTGATTCGACGTATTTAGGAAAAATATTTATTCCTGAAGTCTGTGCAAATCTCACCTTTGGGGGAGGTGAGAGGAATCGCTTGTTTGTTGCTGCCGGTGGGAAAATGTATGCCATTGACCTGACTACTCATGGCATTAACGGCTAGCAGTAATGGTCAAGTTATTTGTACCCACAGATAGAGTTTCTGACTGCGAAAGGTCGCTTACTGTTGATTGTCCTGCTGAAGTAGTCTCAATATGAGTATCTCCAAAAACTCACAAGTCTTGCTCAAGAGTCGGCCTGAGGGCGCGCCCAACAGCGATAATTTTGAACTCACTGAAACTGACGTTCTGACACCAGGCAAAGATGAGTTGCTGATTCGGACGGTCTACCTGTCGCTCGATCCGTATATGAGAGGGCGGATGAGCGATCGCGAATCCTATGCCGATCCGATTGAAGTAGGCTCAGTGATGGTAGGGGCCACCGTCGGTCAGGTCGAACAATCCAACCATCTTGACTTTGCCGAAGGAGACTTTGTTTTAAGCTACGGCGGCTGGCAAACCTACGCGGTGGCATCTGGGAGAAGCGTTCGGAAGCTCGACCCCAAGGCTGCCATTCCACTCTCTTACTACCTGGGCATTTTGGGAATGCCCGGTCAAACTGCTTACTGCGCCCTGCTCGATATTGGGCAGCCGAAAGCGGGCGAAACAGTCGTTGTCTCTGCCGCATCGGGGGCTGTTGGCTCTGTCGTTGGTCAAATTGCCAAGTTAAAAGGTTGCCGGGTTGTCGGCGTGGTAGGCAGCGATGCCAAATGCGACTACATCGTCAAAGAATTGGGCTATGACGAAGCGATTAATCGCAAAACCCAAAACCTTTTAGACGCGCTCAAAGCTGCCTGCCCAGACGGCATTGACCTGTACTACGACAATACCGCAGGCCCCATATTAGAAGCCGTTTTGCAGCTCATTAACCTGGGTGCACGCATTCCATTAGTCGGACTCATCTCTCAGTACAATGCGACCGAGATGCCACCTGGCCCAAACCTGATGCCGCTACTGGTTAAGCGGGCGCTGATTAAAGGCTTCTTAGTCGGTGACTATCAAGACCAATACAAGACGTTTGTGAAAGAAGTCTCTCAGTGGATACAAGATGGCAAGCTCCAATACAAAGAAGATATTATTCAGGGCTTAGAAAAGGCTCCCGAAGCCTTCATGAATCAGCTAAAAGGAGATAACTTCGGCAAGTTAATTGTACAGGTGAGCGAAGATCCGAACCGACCAGACTCGTGAACAGGATCTAACAGCACTGCGATAGGTCTGTTGCGACAGTCATTTAATGCCCTACTGGGCCACCTTTCGGCTTTGCCTGCCTGAAAAAGAGCACCAGCACCGCGCTCAGTATCAAGGCCCATCCCATAAAGTAAAAGCAGTCGTTGTAAGCCATGATTGTGGCCTGTTTGCGAACGGCTAGATCAATCGCAGCGATCGCCTGATCGTGAGCCTGCCCTGGAAAACTTCCCCTACTTGCAAAACTCTGGGTCAGTTGTTCAATTCGCTGCCGGGCTAGCGGATTGTAAAGTGAGATCGCCTCGCCCAAACGATTGGAGTGAAGCTGCTCGCGGCGAGAAAGGAGGGTGGAGAGGGCCGCAATTCCAGTAGAGCCGCCTAAGTTTCGCGCCATGTTGAACAAAGCCGACGCAGAGCCTACTTGCTTAGCCGCAATACCGGCAGTGGCGATACTTGAAAGCGGTGTCAGGATCAACGGCTGGCCCATTGCGCGGACAACCTGTGAGGGAATGAGCTGCACGGTGCCGGTATTTTCCGTCAGCGTAGAGTTCATGAAACAGCTTATGGCAAATAAAGCTAAGCCCACAGCGGTGAGAAATCGCAGGTCAAACTTCTTCATCAGGAACGGGATGAAGGGCGTTATCGCCAGCTGAGGCAGTCCGGCCCACATAATGGTCAGGCCGATCTTGGTGGCGTCGTATCCCTGAATTTGAGTTAAAAACAGCGGCAGGATAAAGACTGAACCGTACAGACCCAAGCCCAAGGCCAAGGTGACAATCACGGAGAGCCCAAAATTAGGCGTGGTTCATCGTGAGGTAACACTTTTGATGCGATCCGGTGATTTGGTTTTCGCGATTCTCTGGCAGAGAGGCTGCGCCAACGCATAGGCTGAATGCTTGTCGCCAGTCCCCTTTCGTGATCGTCTCGCATGAGCCCTA
>JBBQAC010000133.1:0-12174 GCA_038315915.1 Phormidesmidales cyanobacterium | reverse complement strand
CAGGCCGGGCACTAAGTTCAGCCCGACGATCTCTTTACTGGCTAATGCGATCAGCGCTTCATCGGACATTTCCCACAGGCTGTCTCCCTCGCTGCAAAAATACTCCATACCGACGCAGGTCTTGCTAGCATCGGGCACCATAGCCGCGCTCCAGTTTTTGAAGTTTTGAATGCGCCCAACCTTAAATTTCGGGCTGTGAATATAGATCCAGTTGTCAGGGAAAATATCCTTTAAATCGATCACCAGCGGCACGATTAAAAAATCGCGGTACTTCAACCCTTTTGCCGCGTCGAGTACGTGAACCGGGGGAGCCGGATCAAGACATCTGGCCAGCGCTGTTACGGGCATACTAGAGACGAAGTGTTCCCCTGACAGCTCAATGGTTTTGCCGTCCTTTTCAGCGATTACTCTCTGTACTCTCTGACCATCGTGCTCGATTTTAGTGACCTTTGTCTCCATGAGAACCGGCGACCCGGCTTCTTCAAGCATCTGCTGACATCGCTCCCACATCATACCGGGGCCGTAAATAGGATAGTCAAATTCTTTAATCAGGGTTTTGGTATTATTGCTGCCAAATACCGCGTTAATAACAGCTTGTTTCAGAGAAAGACCCTTGATGCGCTGCGCTGCCCACTCGGCCTGAATTTTATTGCAGGGGATACCCCAGACCTTCTCGGTGTAGGATTTGAAAAAGGTGCGGTAGAGGCGATCGCCAAAGCGCTCAATCACCCAATCCTCTAAATTTTCAGCTTCAGGCCCTGGCTGTAGCTTGCCCTTCAGCTTGGATTTGAGATAGCTCAAGATAATCAGGCTGCTGTCAACAATACCCAGATTGGAGAGCGTACTTGTGATGGACAACGGATAGTCAAAAAATTTACCTTGATAATAGATCCGCGAAAGCCGGGGCACCTGAATGAATTCATCCCCTAAAATCTCTTTCCAGATCTGTTGAACTTCACCTACCTTGGTGAAAAAGCGATGACCACCAATATCAAAACGGTAGCCCTTATAAATTTCAGTCCGTGAAATCCCGCCTACTTTATCCGCTTGCTCCAAGACAATGGCCTTCTCGCCTTTCTTTGACAATTCGTAAGCAGTCGTTAGCCCCGCTGGGCCGCCGCCCATCACCACCGTTGTATTCGTCATTAAGATACCTCAAGAACCCGGCAAAGCCGGAAAATCTAAACCTACTTTTGGCAGTTTCGAAGCGTTAGCTAAATAGCGCTATCTCGCTAACCGATAGCTTCGAATTTGATGACTCGAATTTGGTGGCGTAGCACTCCAACGACAAAAGCCAGACCACTATAGAAGTAGTACAGCCAGTGCCAGGGTAAAACACGCAGCGCAAAGAAAAACCCCCGCTTTTGGAAGAAAAACTGATAAACTGGCAAACTTATCACAAATAAGGTCAGCCCTATCAATCCTGATATCGCTAGAAGCGGTGGCCAGTAAGGCGTTGCTAGCAGACTGAGACAAAGTCCGTAAACAAGAACAACGCTTAAACGGCTTGACCAGCGCAAGTTAAGGTCGCTAGAAAACTTCTGATACTGCTGTGGGTCGCGCTGACGAATTTTTAGCAGCAGCGCCATCCAGGGCAGCGCCCGGTAAAAAACTTCTGCTCTCAACAGCGAAAACGTCGTCCATCGCTTCAGATGCTTAACCTGGATATCTTTGCACAGCCGAATTTTATAGCCTGCACGCCTTAGCCGGTAGCCCAGTTCAATGTCTTCAATACAGGGTTTACGGTAGCCTTCGTCGAATCCACCCAGTAATAGGAAAACGTCTTTGCGAATGGCCCCGCAAGCACCCCAAAACGTAGAAGCCTCTTCGCAAGCTCCCTGGTGCGTATAGTGATGAAACAAATTTTTGTACTGAGAAAGGAAACCAACATCCCCGGGCGTGTCATCATAGGAACCAATCAGCGCAACTAACTCACGGTCTTGCTGAAATGCCTGAACCACTCTCTCAACAGTAGCCGGATGGATTTCGACATCGGCGTCAACAAAAAATATGATGTCAGACGAGGCCGCTTTAGCGCCAAGATTGCGAGCTTTGGCTGGCCCTCCGGACTCAGGCAATCGGATAACTTTGGCACCCTGCTGCTCTGCAAGCTTCCAACTGCCGTCCGACTCTCCATCAGCGACCACAACGACTTCGGCCTCTGCTGCCCATTGACGAATGCTGGAAAGGCACCTGCGGAAGCTATCACCACCATTGTGTACAGGGATGACAATGGAAACTTTTGGAGGGACAACAGAGGTGATCAAGTGCTGACTCAATGAAGGCTGCAACATAAGCTTCAAAACCAAAAATATGCAGATGGCCAGAGAAAAATAGACGCTTAAACCCTGACAGCGGTTGACAAGCTCAATGCGACAGCATGGGGCAGAGTATTAAATCAAAACGTTTGACAAATAGATCCGTCGTCCACCAGGAAACTGCCTAGGAAGCTTTCGCTAAGCCGAAACGAACAATCTGTCTCAATTTAGGTATCGGGTAGATGTTGGGAGGATCAGACCTCTGTTAGCAGCAGCGGTAAACATGGGGTACTCAGTTGCGACTGGGTGATGACTGAAGTGACAGTGGGGTACGTCGATGTTTAAGACCGCTGCGGATAACTAAGCTTGTGACCCTGTCAGGCGAGCATTTGTACAAACAGTCACTCCCAGGAAAGGACTACACATATCTTTGTATAAGCATAGCAATCAAACTAGGAAATATTACATAGTTGCAATAGCTTTATAGTTACTTCGCGAAGCTGATAAAGCAATGTGAATCTTCTTGCTATTTGTAAATCCTCCTGCCATCATTTGACAAATTGCAGTGGAGGCGACGAGCGCATACATAGTCGTTCCTAAAGACATCCGTAGTGACACTTTTTTCCCCGGCCCAAAGATGTTCGATATAATTTCAGGGGAGAGCTGATCATCGTATCTTCCCAATTTTGTGAATTTTCTAAAGACTCTAACTTTCGGGCTCGCGCACTAATATGAAGCCGCCTTTGAGTCCTATAGTCGAATTGCGCAGTTTGACATCCGGGCGAACGCTGCTAACACAGGGTAAATTAGCCGACCAGCACTGTCCTCTACTATCTTGCGATATTAAATAAGTAATTTGGCTAGATTGCTGAACTTTCACCTCTACGGTAGGCAAAGGCGGTGCGAGCAGTAGGCGATCGCCCACCCCAACATAGGACTGAGCGTTCAGGGCAATTGCCCAAAGAACACCTGCGAACAAGAGAGAATTCTCTAGTTTCCTCAGCGGCATGGTGAGATACCTCATCACTAGATGCCCTGATCTTCGCCGAGTCCAGTAGTGAAAAATCACTGAAACAGACAAAACGGGTAGTAGCAGCACATATCCCATCCCAAAGCGGAACAAAGGCGCTTTTAGCATCATAAAGGTAGTGCCTGCTATTGCCAGCGCCGCCAGCCAGAATAGGCTGTAGAACCGGCTGATGCGCAGCTTTTTCGTTCGAAGAGACGTCAAGAGATGGATGATTGAACCGATTGAAGCGAGAATCAGCGCAGTGATGAGTTTGCTAGACTGATTGCTCATAAACCACTGCTGTAAGAGCCACAGCGGTCTGTTCACACTGCTGGGTGGCTGCTCAAACCACTGGCCCCAGCCGTAAGTATTCTCGGCGAGCGCTCGTGTTGCCGCAATAGAATGCGTCCAGGGCAGATCCAAGCAGATTGCGGTAGAGGGATAGAGCGGACAGCCAGAGACAAGCACCTCAGAAGCGAGGAATGGCATCAGGAGTAAGAGTAAGAGCGAGCTGGCGATCGCCGAGCGTTGGAGACTGTTGCTCAGGCTGTTTTTTTCCTCAATTCCTCTAAAGACATAGAACCCGGTAGCAATAGCCAGCAGGGGCAGCGCTGTGAGCTTGATAGAAACCGCCCCTATAGAAAGCACCAGCGGAATGAGATCGGCGCTCATACCGACCCGGGCAGGGTCGATCTCTGCCGCGCTGACGACCAAGATTGACCAGGCGACTGCGACAGTCAGCAAGGCGATCGCACTGTCGGGTGATGGGGAAACGGTAATGACTGCCAGCAGTGGCGTTTTGACGAGCAGAATACAGACTGCCAGCAGAAATAGCAGGGAAAACCAGTCCCTGAGCAAGGCCCTGCTCAGGGCAATTCGGCTTAAAGCGATCGCTATTTGCAGAACCGCAACCAGCAAGATAAACCCATTCATGACGGTACTGGCACGGCCATCAATCGCTGTAGCATTGAAAGGAGCAGCGAGAGCAAACCAGGCAGAGACAAAGCCAAACTGAGGATTGAGCAGTGCCAGTCCCGGCACGATCCCATATTCACCAAGCCACTGGATAAAGCCATAGTGGTATTGCCCGGTATCTAGCCAGGTGACCCTTTGGCTGATAAAAACGGCAACAGCGCCCGCGCACAATCCATACCCCAGCAGTAACTGATAAGAAACATAGCTCGCCCAGTGGCTCAGCTCAGCCCGCACCGCTGGCGATTTCAATGCCAGCAGTAGCCAGGGCAAAATTGCTGCGATGCCAGCCAGCGGTGACAGCGGCATAAAAAGGGCGATCGCCAGCGAAGAAATGGCTAATACGACCAGTCCTAGCCAGATTGAGAGCATGACGCGATCGCCCGAACGATTGATCACATCCCCATGCAGCCATCGCAGCCAACCGCAGCCAACCGTCAAACAAACGGCAAGCAAACCTGTCCAAACGGCGATGAAATAGAGCATTATGTAAGCATGGCAGAAAGTTCTGGGCAGGCAATGGAACTTACCTGGTTACAGGCTTTTCGTCGGCTGCTATGAAGTTCCTTTTTTTAACAGTAACCAATAGGAAGGATGCTCAACGCCGGTACGTTACACATCGCCTGCCAAAATCATACGCAGCATTAGGCATTCAGTCAGACAAGTATTCGTAAACCTGGTGCTGCTTTTTATTAAAGATGACGGCACGAGAAAACGACTCGCGACTGAACGGGCTGTTTTAGATTTTGGGGAAAAGTTGAAAATATCCACATATAGCGGTATATTCCAAAATAATAAGAAGGTTTTCTCCATATGTAGATTTATCGACAGAAATTGATGCTTTCTTGCCAGTGAGGGGCCGCTGTCGACACTATGTCAAAGGATCATGTCAAAAGACGGTCAATCTTTTCTGCTTTCTGACTCGGCAATGCAGGCTGCGAGCTACTCCACCTACGAAAATTTTCAGCCTCAGCTCACTATGAGCAGATCTGAACTAGCCGTTTGGAAACAGCGTATCATCAGCTTTCAGGCCCAAATGCAGTTCGCCCCCGCGATTCAGCAAGGGAGCCTGTTTGATCTGGGAGTTTCCAATTCGGCCAGTGTAGAGTCAGCCATTTCCACTGATCCGCTCAACAGCCTCGACCCTTTTGCCCTACGCCGTCAAAATACTGAGTTCTGGCGCTGGCAGTTTGATGATGTGGGCGTAGCGGCAATGTACTTTGTGATTGACTATGCGGCGGGTGCTGAGAATGAGCGGCTTCTACTATATGTGGGTGAAACGGTCAAATCCAACCAGCGATGGAAGGGCGAACACGATTGCAAACGCTATTTGATGAACTACCAGCAGGCCCACTACGACAATGGTTTGAAGAGTGAATTGGGAATTGCCTTTTGGCCCTGCGCACCGGCTGAGCGGCAGCCCCGGCAGCAGTTGGAGTCAGGCTTAATTTATCGGTGGCGATCGCCCTTTAACAAAGAAAACTGGCGATATTGGAACACCCCCTTTGTCGGCGGTAAGCAGAGCTAGTCCCAACCATTTGCAGGCGCTCTCCGGTCTCTACCTTCGGTATTCTCAAATCGCGCTATAGTTGCCCTTAACTGATTTTGAGGGGCGATCGCCCAGGGAACCGAGCCATATGCGCCTAGAGAGATCTTTCAAACAATGCCTGTCTTTAGCAGTGCTGGTGGGGATAGGGCTACTCTCCGCCTGTAACCCAGGTAGCGAAACTGCCAGCGAGACATCGACTGACACAGCCGCCCCCGCTGCCCCCCAATCTCTCAAACTCCTCTACTGGCAGGCTCCCACCACCTTAAACCCGCACCTTTCCAGCGGTACCAAAGACCGGGAAGCCGCCAGCCCGGTACTGGAACCACTGGCCGTTTATAATGAGGACGAAGAACTGGTGCCTATTCTCGCTGCCGAAATTCCGACAGTGGAAAACGGCGGTATCAGCGAAGATAGTACTGCTGTCACCTGGAAGCTAAAGGAAGACGTGCTCTGGTCCGACGGGGAACCTTTTACCGCTGAGGACGTCGTTTTCACATACGATTTTATCACTAACCCCGAAGCGGCCACGACCTCGACCGAATTTTACGGCGAAGTGCAAAGCGTTGAGGCGGTGGATGACCTAACAGTAAAAGTCACCTTTAAGCAGCCTACGCCCGCTGTAATGTCTCCTTTTGTGGGCGGCAGCGGCATGATTTTGCCAGAGCATCTTTTCAAAGATTACAACAACGCGCAGGCTCGCTCCGCGCCAGGGAACACGTCTCCGGTAGGCACTAACGCCTATCAGGTAAAAGAATTTAAGCCGGGAGACACGATCATTTATGAGCCTAATCCTAACTTTCGCGGTGAAGCACCGACCTTTAGCACAGTTGAGCTGAAAGGCGGCGGCGATATTGTATCAGCAGCTAGAGCCGTTTTGCAGACGGGAGAAGCCGACTATGCCTGGAACATTCAGGCCGAGCCCGACATTATCACTGGTTTAGAAGCGGCTGGCAAAGGGGAAATGGCTTACGTCTTTAAGCCGCTGATGGAGAGAATCTACATCAACTTCTCCGATCCCAATAAAGAGGTGAATGGAGAGACTTCGCAAAAGGACACTCCGCATCCCTTCCTCGCGGAAAAGCCCATACGTGAGGCGATCAGCCTGGCGATAGATCGCGAGACGATTACTCAGCAGCTTTACGGCGAAGCTGGAACAGTGGCGACTAATTTTATCGTCGCTCCAGACAAATACGTCTCTCCCAATACCGAATACGAGTTTGATCTCGAAAAGGCAGAAGCGCTGCTAGATGAGGCCGGATGGAAAGATACTAACAACGACGGTGTTCGCGACAAAGATGGCGTAGAAATGACCCTTCTTTTCACCAGTTCTGTAAACCCCGTGCGTCAAAAGACCCAAGAGATTATCAAACAAAATCTTGAAACGATTGGCATGTCGGTAGAGTTGAAAAGTGTAGAAGCGGGTGTGTACTTTGGCGACCCTGCCAATCCTGATTCGGTCAACCGATTCAATTCAGACTTACAGCTCTTTGCCTTTGATAGTGAAACACCGGAACCGGATTCCTACATGGAACTGTATGCCTGTAGCCAGATCTCGCAGAAGGAAAATCAGTGGGCAAAGGAGAACTCTTCTCGCTACTGTAATCCCGAATACGATGCACTGTTAGAGGAGCTAAAGCAAGAGATTGATCCTGACCAGCGTAAAGCCTTGTTCGTTCAAATGAACGATTTGCTAATTGAAGATGTGGCGTTGATTCCGCTGGTGCGTCGGAGCGATTCTTATGCGATCGCCAACACCCTCACCAACCTGGAATTTACCCCCTGGGCCGCCAGCACCTGGAAAATCAACGATTGGGGCCTCCAGTAGGTTGGGTTAAGCCCCGCACAACCCAACACCCACAAGCCACCCCACCCAAACAGACTCCATGGGCAAATACCTCCTCAAACGAATGCTGATAGCCATCCCCACCCTAATCGCTATCAGCATGGTGATTTATCTTGTACTGGCTTTAGCCCCCGGCGACCCGCTCGGAGAACTCGCCAACAGCCCCTCCATCACTGCCGAAGTCCGGGAGAACATCCGCCGCAGCTTAGGACTCGATCAGCCGATATACGTCCGCTATGTGAAATGGGCTACGGCGTTTCTCACGGGCAACATGGGCTACTCCTTTGTCAGCCCCGTACCCGTGAGTGCCCTGATCTGGCAGCGCTTGCCGGTAACGCTGTGGGTCGTTGGGCTAGCCTATTTATTTTCGGTGGCGATCGCCTTCCCTCTCGGCATCCTCTCCGCCCTCAAGCGCTACACCTGGCTAGACCAGCTCGTGACCACCTTTGCCTTTGCCGGTTTCTCGATTCCCCCCTTCTTCACCGGCCTCATTTTCATCATTATCTTCAGCGTATGGCTCGGTTGGCTCCCTTTCATTTACGACAGTACGCTAGTTGTCAACAGCTTCAGCAGTTTTATCGCTCAGGCAAAGCAGTCTATTATGCCCATTGCCGTCTTAACGCTGTTTCAAACTGCTGTGCTCATGCGCTATATCCGCGCTGCCGTGATCGAACAGCTCAACCTGGACTATGTCCGAACTGCTTATGCTAAAGGTCTCAGCGGCTGGGATGTGATTATCCGTCATGTTTTACGCAATGCGCTGATCCCAGTAGTGACTCTGATCGCGCTGGATATTCCGACCGTCTTTACCGGCGCACTGGTGACCGAGCAAGTCTTCCGAGTCCCAGGCATTGGCTCGCTGCTAATTGACTCTATTACCCGCAGCGACACACCTGTCATTATGGCGATTACCTTTATTTACGCTATTTTAATTGTGATATTCAACCTGATCGCTGACGTCCTTTACGGCGTGCTAGATCCCCGCATCCGCTATTTGTAGCTCAGTGAGTTTCAAAGGGAATCGCCTCCCCCTCACAAACCACATAAGCGCAGGCATTCCCCCTCAGATCTACTTCATAGCCGCCGGTAAATTCACCAAACGAGGGTAGGGTAAGCCGTTTGTGATCGTTTTCTACGAAGAAGCAGGGAAGGCGGAGGCTATCGGTTCGCGATCGCAATCTCACCACCGGATGAATATGTCCGCAAATATTTAGAGCTGCCCCATGCTCGATTTCGGGCTCGTGGCTCAGTAAAAAAGGCCCTAAAGTCACCGCTTCTATGCAACAGTCCATCGCCAAAGGCGGTAGCGCTGAGACCAGCTTGCGGTCGTGGTTGCCTACAATTAGCGTGGTTTCTACTCCAATCTCTTTGAGAAAGTTATCCCAGCTTATGAGAACTTCAGGAACGAGCGATCGCCTTGAGTGAAACAGATCGCCTAAGATGAACAGCTTTTTGGGATGAGTGTTGGTGAGGAGCGACCTCAATCTCTCCAAATTCTCTTCATTCACCGCACTAGAAATCGGTATCCCCAGCGACTGAAACGTTTCCGCCTTACCCAAATGCACATCCGAAACCAGCAGCGCTTCCACTTCAGGCAGATACAACGCCTTGTCGTCTAACAATTGCAGGCGATGGTCGAACAGAGATATTTCGTTAGTGAGCAAAGCAGCCATGACTTCTCTACAGCGTCTTTTTACGGTGTCAGCGTGCGGCGCAGCAAATTCCCGTGGCTAACCACAGAACTCATCAATCCCCAGCGCACCGAGTTAGACGTTTGTCCGAACAGTCCGACCATTGCCTGCACTATCTCCGGTAGGGCCAGGGTGTCTGCCAAAAAGCCTGACCATTGACGCTGGTCGAGGTCGAAGAAACTGGTGAAAAACTGCTGTAGATTGTGGGTATCAAAGGCCATCAGATTCTCCAGGCCAAAGGTGTAGAGGTAGTGCTTGCGCAAACGTTCTGTGGGCCAGAGGGTCTGCCAGGCGGCTTGGGCGACTTGGGCTGGTGAGGTTTGAGTGCCTTCCAGGGAGTGAGCGATCGCCCGCGCCAAATCCGGTCCCCGTCTCAACAGCGCGCCCACCATATAGCCGGTTGCGGGATGTACCATACTCGCAGATCCGCCAAATCCCACCACCGCCTGATTTAAATCCGGCAGCGGCATATTCATCGGAAACAGGCAGCGCTCAATATGGTGGGTCTCGACTAGCTTCACGCCGCGCTGCTCTAACCGCTGATGTAGCCGCCGCTCTAACGTGTCAAACTGAATAGCTGGTGTGTGGGCCAGCGAAGTTTCTTCGAGATAGTAAACGTCGTCGCCCAGATCCATTGCGTACAGAAACGTCGGTGGCAGTCGCTTTTCAGATCCGAGCAAATAGTCATCCCGATAGTCCATCAGCACCATTTGCCCCGGCGTAATCGGCGGCGACGAGTATCGACCGACCACCCCATAGGCCGACTGATAGGCAATGGCTTTTGTCTGAGCAGTCCGCTGAATCAGGGCCGGACAGTGCCCGCTGGTATCGATGACTATCCGAGCGCTGTAGGCTTTCCCTTCGGTATCGGTGACCTGCGATCGCCGGGTCGAATGCGTCACCTCAGCCGCTTTGCCCTGATGCCACTTAACTTTATGCTGCTGGCTTTGAGTGAGCCAATGGCCCTGTAGCTTTTCTCTATCGAGCAAACCGTACTCGCGGTTTAAGGGAATTTCGTTCTTGCCCATATGAACGACCGTATTTTGCCAGCGATGCCCCAAAAACTCAGACAGGCCCAGCGCCGCTAGCTCATCCGCCCAAATTCCGTAGATATTAGGCCAGGGTTTCGCCGGATCAGCTGCGCTTAGCCCTTCTACTTGCAACCCCCGCTGCCCTAATGCCGCTGCCAAAGACAGCCCTGCTGGCCCCGACCCAATGATCAATACATCTGACATGTAACCCTGCGCCTATCCATCTATCGTCTGCTTATTTTACTGGCTAAGCTGAGCGCCCGCTTAGTTCTATTAGTAAACGTCATCTATGCCTGAATGCCCATATCAAGCCGGTGCAGCCTTGATAAGCTAACACTGTAGAGCTAAAGAAAGTTAAAACAAACATGAAACCTGACGAGCTAGATGGGGAAACAATCAACCGCGTCATCGAAATGGCCTGGGAGGATAGAACCCCTTTTGAAGCGATTGAGACTCAGTTCGGCCTCAAAGAGAAAGATGTAATTACGGTAATGCGCCGTCAGATGAAGGCGTCTAGCTTTAAGATGTGGCGTAAACGGGTGAGCGATCGCGCCACTAAGCACGCCAAGAAACGAGACTTTCAGGTGGGCCGCTTCAAGTCCAGCAATCAAAAGAACTTCTAGACGGGAAATTCAGCGCATCTAGCGTTTTCGCTTAAAGTAGAGAGGTGAATTGGAGAGCGAGTCTATGACTTCTCAAGTAGTGTTTCCGGCGATCACAAGTCCTCCGCCAGAGCAGCGGGTCGTGCTCGAAGGGGTAAGCTGGCGTCAGTACGAACTATTGCTAGCGACCCTCGGCGACGATTTCCCGGCATTGCGCCTTAGCTATTTGGAGAGCACTCTGGAAATCATGACGAATTCTCCGCTGCACGAAGAACTCAAAACCATGATTGGGATGCTCATGGAAGCCTACTTTCAGGAAACACGTACCCGCTTTCATGCCATCGGCTCAGCCACCTTCCGTCAGGTCGCAAAGCAGCGCGGACTAGAGCCCGATGAGTGCTACTGCCTGGGACAAAAAAAGGAATTTCCAGATATAGCCATCGAGATCGTACTGAGTAGCGGCATTGTCGATAAATTAGACATTTACCGAGGACTTGGCGTTACCGAAGTGTGGGTATGGGAGGCAGGGAAATTTACGCTTTATCACCTCCGTGCCGATGGTCATGCGGGCGGCTATGAACAAATCGAAAGCAGTGAGTTGCTGCCAGCGTGTGATATCACATTGCTGACCAGTTATGTCAAGCCAGAAGAGCAGTTCGATGCCGTCATGGCATTTCGGGATGAGCTGAGATCACGGTCATGATTCGGTGTTGAATATGCTCGTTTGCTCTGCTCTATTTGTGAGGCGGTCTATCGGCGGCAGGGGGCACCAGATTGCAACCTCAACTACAGTCGATGCGGCCTGATATAGGTTAGTTTGAGGATTCGTTGACAGAAGGGCTCTACGATGACTTCAGCGCAATCGCCTCGGCATAAGCATATTGTCTTAACCTCACATCCCGGAAACTTTGGGGAAAAGCCGTTACCGATTCAGTGGGGGCATCCCGATCCGAGTGAGCGAGGGCCGATTGTGGCGACGTTAGGCAACCGGGCGCATCGCAATGCGATTGGGACGCATTCTGGTAGTTATGCGGTGTATCGGGCGTTGGCGATCGCCAGCGGTAGCCTGGAGCGCGATCATCGAGCCGACCTCACCGATACCGCCCCGACCGTGACCATCGGCCCGCATCCTAGCTGGGCAGCACCTGAGAAAATTGTCTCTCTCGATCCCTTTGGCGCACTTGATCATCATGCGTTTGCTGAGCTGCGATCGCAAGGA
>JBBQAC010000197.1:0-8801 GCA_038315915.1 Phormidesmidales cyanobacterium | reverse complement strand
GGCTGCGCTTCGTGGCAGAGAAAGAACTGACTGCCGCCAGTATCTTTACCGGCATGGGCCATCGAGAGACTGCCCGCCTGGTGCTTGTTATCGTTGATTTCGCACTTAATTTTGTAGCCGGGGCCACCGGTACCAGTGCCGAGCGGGCAACCGCCCTGCACCATAAAGTTAGGAATCACCCGATGAAAGCTGAGGCCATCGTAAAAGCCATCTTTAGAAAGCTTTACAAAGTTTGCCACGGTCGCAGGCGCATCCTGTTCGAACAAATCAAGGTTGATAGTCCCTTTATTTGTTTCCATAATTGCACGGGTCATAGAGTCGTCCTTAAAGTCGCCATTTGCTATTCTACGTCAGGTAACCGACCTCAGGCTACTTGTTCGGCTGAGAGCTGACGGTCGTAGGCGTGCTCAATGACGTTGAGGCGCGTTTCAAACTCCTGCTCCTTCAGCTCATTGTGCAAAATCTGATCGTCCTGGTAGTACTCGATTTTTTCGGCTAGCTGCTGTTCGTAATCTGCCTGAAGCTGGTCGGTGGCGGTACGCAGCCGGATCTCATGCTCATTTTCTAGCTGCTGCAAGCGACGCTGATTGTTTTGCGAGATACTGAGCAGCCGGTCAATGCGCCGCTGCATGAGCACATAGATCGCAGCGGCGGCAATCACACCAATCGTCAGTCCGATAAAGATCCCAATAATCAACGCTCAACAGCTCCATTTACAAGAATTTACTATTCAGGATTATGCCTTACTGGTGGGTTGGCTCATTCCCTCACTGTGAGGAAATATTACGAGCATTACTAATTGTGTCACCCCTGATAAAGGGATTGACAATATAAAGAGAAGCTTTTCAGTAAGATGGAAAGTATAGATCTCATAATGAGGAACTGAGCTTTTGAGTGATCTCCGCAAAGTTACGGCTGAACAAACCATGGCACCTTCTCCGCTACCGCCTGACGATCAAATCGCCGAGGTGCGGCCAACGGTAGATGATGAGTACAAGATGCCGATAGATGCCGCCGCCAAAGCCCTGGCACTGGCGATCGCCGATGCCGCCGATGACCGCAAAGCCGGCAATATCACGATTTTACAAACGGGCGATATTTCCTATCTGGCCGACTACTTTGTAATCGCCACGGGTTTTTCGAACGTGCAGGTACGGGCGATCGCCAATTCAGTCGAAAATGCTATAGAAGCCAAGTTTGATCGCCTGCCGCTGCGCACTGAAGGCATCAGCGAAGGCCGCTGGGTGCTTAAGGATTACGGCGATGTGATCGTTCATGTTTTCATGCCAGATGATCGCGACTTTTATGATTTAGAAGCTTTTTGGGGTCACGCAGAGCGCATAGAATTCACCCCAACACCGCTGTCATCTGCGCCAATGAACGGCCAAAGTAGCTATCAGTAGCCCTTTTTTAAACCTACCCATGAACGGCGATATCAAAAAAAGCTCTGTCAGCGCCCAGTGCCCGGTGCCGGTCGACCAAATTCCCATTAAGGAATATGAGAGCATGAGCGCGTCCTGGTTTTACAGCTGGGGCGCGAGAAATTTGCGTGGGTATTTGGGGCCGATTATTAGCCTGTGGCTGCTGAGCTGGCTGGTGGTAGGGCCAATGGCGGCGGTCAGCTTTGGCCCGACTAAGCTGCTACCTCAATTTGCCATCAGTGGGTCGCTGGGAGCGTTGCTGCTGCCGACGCTGGCGCTGATACAGCTCTATATTGGCTGGCGGCATGTGTGCGATCGCCTCCTGCAAGCGGCTGTTCCCTACGAAGAATCGGGCTGGTATGACGGCCAAGTGTGGCAAAAGCCATCAGATGTGGTGGATCGCGATCGCCTCATCGCCGACTATCAGGTCAAGCCGCTAATGCACCGCCTGCAAAAAACTTTTGCGGTTATCCTCGGCATTGTTTCCTTTAGTATCGTAACCTGGCAGTTTTTGTAGGCTGAGTTCTGATAGGCTCTGCTCTAAAGGAAGGCCCAAGTCAGGTGGCCAGGGAATATCATGATTGGCCCTGTTATTACGGAATGGATGATTTATGAATAGGGTGAGCCGTCATTCCTCGTCACTGCTCAAAGTTCAACTGCTCAGAGAAGGTATTGTCGAATCCATTCACCGCGTTCACGCCGTTGCCTGCGATGAGCGGGGCCGCATCTTGGCGAGCGCTGGTGACGCCGAACTGGGCACCTTTATTCGCTCTGCCCTGAAGCCCTTTCAGGCGCTATCGCTCACTACCACTGGCACGCTGGATCACTTCCAGCTCACCGACAAAGATCTGGCAATTATCTGTAGCTCGCACCAGGGCAATCTGGAGCAAATTCGTCAGGCTTTCAACGTTCTCTGGCGCTGCGATGTCGAACCTTTGGCCTTGCAGTGCCCCACTCCCCCTGGAAAAAATACGCCGCTGGCTCACAACTGCTCGGGTAAGCACGCTGGGATGCTGGCCGTCTGCAAACAGCACGGCTGGTCTTTGGATGGGTACACGCAGCGATCGCACCCTGTTCAAAAGCTAATCATCTCCAAGGTGGCAGAACTTTTAGGCATGCCCGCCGATGAATTTATCTGCGCTCACGATGACTGCGGCGCACCCACCTACCTGATGCAGCTCAGCCAAATGGCCACCCTCTATGCCAAGCTCGCCTCCGGTCAAAGCTTAGGAATGGAGCGCATTGCTAGGGCGATGACCCACCATCCAATGATGATTTCAGGCCCAGAAGGGTTCGACTCCCAGCTTATGTACCTGAGTGAAGGGGCACTCGTCAGCAAATCTGGCGCAGAAGGTATTCAGTGCATTGGCCGGGTCGGCGACGGCATGGGGATTGCCATCAAAGTCGTCGATGGCACCAAACGCGCTAAGTACGCCACCGCCGTTTACCTGATGAAGCAGCTCGGCTGGATCACCCCAGATATTTCCGAAGCGCTGGCTGAGAAATTTATGCTGCAAGGGAAGTACACCCGGCTAGATGTAGTAGGCGAACTGCCGTTAATTTAATACTGAGAAAAATAATTCTTAGAAAATACCCCACAACTTGTTTGTAACACGCTATACTCGTTAGGCAAACATCGCGGGGTAGAGCAGTCTGGTAGCTCGTCGGGCTCATAACCCGAAGGTCCATGGTTCAAATCCATGCCCCGCCACCAAGTTAAAATCCCGGTTACTCAATGAGTGGCCGGGATTTTGCGTTGAGGGATAAGGGAAGGGATGAGGGAACGGGAAATAGGGTTAAAACACCTGGTTCCATTCGTAGAGGGCGTACTCTGTCCAGATACCGTTTTGCCAGTAGGGGTCGCTCTCTATGAGCTGACGAACGGTTTCTTTGCTATCGGCTTCGTAGGTGCCAAAGACTTTGGTATTGTCAGCCGTGGGGCCGAGAGTGGTGAGCAGTCCCTTCGCTTTTTGCTCGGTGAGCCCTTGTAGATGGGCTTCGCGATAGGGAGTGCGCTTTTCCAAGGCATTTTCACAGTAGCTGCCCCACATGACGAACTTTGACATAGTGCTTTTGAAAAAAGGTGTTCAGCCTTTTATGAAATCACACAATCTCAAGTTCTACACCGTAGGTTTCTAAAAGGTTGCAGGTAGTGTGATCTATGACGTTAGTGTCGCTGAGTTCCAGGTTATAAAAGCTGACGGTGTCATCGTCAAAGTAAGGGCCAGCGTGCCAGGTACCTACTTCTAGTTTGACAAAGCATCTGCCGGGAATTTTGAACACCTTGATGTCTTCAAGGGCAGGGCGAGGGGCAGTATCGGATTGTTCAACGCTCGGGGGAGCTACGCCCAAAAACCATTCGCGTCCGTTCAGCGCGCCCAGGCACTGTGTGCAGGCTTTGTGACAGGTGATGTGGTGAAACCGTCGCCCGCGCTGGTGCAATTCCATAATGTAAAAGCGAGGCGTCCCGTTTTGTAGCTGAAGCTGAGCGTCTTGCGGGGTAAAGGGCTGGTCGTCCGGCTGCGGCCAGATGACTTGACCAAAGGGGCGAAATGCCTCGCTGGTAATGGCGATCGCCTGAATTGGTTTGGCAGCACACTGATTGGTGATAAGTCCGGTCATAGCAAGTCCAAAGTATCGTCATCAAAATATTCATGCACCCTCCTAATATTGTGTCGCGAAGCTATCGGCTGCTGGAAAAATCTGCTGCTGCCAGAGCAAAACAGAACTTTCTCTTGTCGATCTTGCATGTTGCGAAGTTGTAAGCTTCTTGAGAAACCTGATCGGGCGAGTAGCTGTATTATTCTAAAGAAACGCGCTGCTACTTTGACCTGCACTTCTCATCAAAAGCGACTCCCTATGGACGACAAACTCATGCTCATGATTCCGGGGCCGACCCCGGTTCCCGAAAAAGTCCTGCTGGCGATGGCCAAGCATCCGATTGGGCATCGCAGCGGCGAATTTAGTCAAATTATTGCGCAGACCAACGCAGACTTGAAGTGGCTGTTTCAGACTAAGAATTCTGTCCTGACGCTGGCGGCAAGCGGCACCGGCACGATAGAAGCAGCCATCATTAACTTTTTGAGTGCGGGCGATCGCGTCTTAGTCGGCAACAATGGCAAATTTGGCGATCGCTGGGCACAAATTTCCAAAGCCTACGGATTGGACGTGCAGCAAATTACTGCTGAGTGGGGCGAACCGATTGATCCTGGCGCGTTTGCTAAAGAACTGGAAGCGGACAGCGAAAAGAAAATTAAGGCGGTCATCCTCACGCACAGCGAAACCTCGACCGGCGTACTCAACGATTTGGAGGCGATTAACCGGCATGTCAAGCATCACGGCGAAGCGCTGATGATCGTCGATGCGGTCACCAGCCTGGGTTCGTACAATATCCCGGTTGATGAGTGGGGCATAGATGTCATCGGTTCAGGATCGCAAAAAGGCTTTATGCTGCCGCCGGGATTGGGCTTTGTGGCTGTCAGCGATAAGGCTTGGAAAGCTTACAAGAATGCGACCCTGCCAAAGTTTTACTTGGACTTGGGCAAATATCGCAAAGCCGCTGACAAAGACAGCACGCCCTTTACGCCGCCGGTCAACCTCTACTTCGGGATGCAGGTTGCTTTGGAAATGATGAAATCAGAAGGGTTAGAGAGCATTTTTGCCCGCCATACCCGTCATAAGGAAGCGACTCGGGCGGCGATGAGAGCGCTTGGTCTCAAGCTTTATGCGCCTGATAGCAATGCCAGCCCCGCTCTGACTTCAGTCGAAACCGGCGATATCGGCGCTGAGGAAATCCGCTCGGTGATGAAGAAGCGCTTTAATATTGTGATCGCGGGCGGTCAAGATCACCTCAAAGGCAAGATCTTTCGGATAGGTCACCTGGGCTTTGTGAGCGATCGCGATATCCTCTGCGCTGTCAGCGCCCTGGAAGCGACCCTACAGGAGCTAGGCCATAAAGCACCAGAAAGTGGCGTCGCCGCTGCTAGCGAACGACTCCAGAAAGGGTAAGTCGACCGGCGGGACTTAAGGCTTGATCGCCCCTTTGATGGCTTCTATCCCTTGCTCCATCCCGGCCACACCGAAGTGAATCAGCCAGTAGAGAATGGTGCCGCTCAAGGCTGCGCCCATCGCGCAAATGGTCAGTCCGGCTAAGCTAATGGCACCGTCGTCGTCTAACAGGCCAAACCCGGTGACAAAGATGCCAATGGCGGGCAATGTGTTGGTGAGCGGAACTGGAATCATCATAGAGATGGACATGAGAGCGATCGCACAACCAATCACCATCCGCCCAGCTCGGCTGGTGCAGACCGGTGTCAGCCGAGGTCGAGCCACGGTTTCAATGCGCTTCAGCCAGGGGAGGCCCTTTCTCAAGATGCCCTGCACCGACGAGCGCTCAAAGCCTTTTTTGCGAAATTTCTCCGGTAGCCAGGGCTGCTCTGACCCGGCGACAAGCTGCACAGCCAGCAGCAGCATGACAACCCCAAAGGGCACCGAATAGCCCGGTGCGGGAATAGGCAGCGCCGACGGTAGCGACAGCAGCACAAACAAAAAGCCGAAAGTCCTCTCCCCGGCAATCTCTAAAATTTCGTTGAGGGTGACCTGACGCGAAGGGGCGCTGTCTGTGACAGGTTGGCCAAGGGGAAGGGGTGTCGCGGCGATGGCAGAGCCTTCCGAAGGAACCGCCATCCCGCCATCATCGGATAAAAAATACCGCTGTAGCTCCACTGAAAGTCTGGCCATGAGAAACCACTACCGAAAAAGGTCTATAGCAATATACAGCAAGCACTTTACTCCACTGGGAGGTTTGTGCTACTTCTTTGCTTGATCTTAACGGGTGGATGTAGAACTGCTTCAGAATTGAGCGCGATCAGTAGAAGGCTTGAGGAGAGCAAGGGAAAAGTACTTCTGCGGGCTATTCTCCCCTGCTCCTCCAAACTCAACAGCCTAGTACTTGTAGCTATCGGTCTTGAATGGGCCTTCTACCGGGACGTGAATGTAGTCGGCCTGCTCCTGGCTGAGCTGCGTCATTACCCCGCCAAAGCCTTGTACCATATAGCGAGCAACTTCTTCATCGAGCTTCTTAGGCAGAACCTCGACGGCAATCGCCGCCGCTTTTTGGTCAGCAGGTAAGTCGGCAAATTTGCGCTCAAATAAAAGCATTTGCGCCAGTACCTGGTTGGCAAACGAGCCGTCCATAATTCGGGAAGGATGGCCGGTGGCGTTGCCCAGGTTTACCAAGCGACCTTCGGAAAGCAAAATCAGGTAGTCTTGCTCATCGTCGCTGCGGTACACCTGATGCACCTGGGGCTTTACTTCTTCCCAGCGCCAGGTTTTGCGCATAAAGGCCGTGTCGATTTCGTTGTCGAAGTGGCCGATGTTGCACACCACAGCGCCGCGCTTGAGATTAGCCAAAATATTGGCATCGCATACGTTGTAGTTGCCAGTAGCCGTGACAACCAGGTCGAGCTTGCCCAGCAGGTCTTTGTCCAGGCAGTCGGGGGTGCCGTCATTTTTGCCATTTTTGTAAGGAGACACCAGCTCGAAGCCGTCCATGCAAGCCTGCATCGCGCAGATGGGGTCTACTTCAGCGACCTTAACGATCATGCCTTCCTGTCGCAGCGAAGCGACAGAGCCTTTGCCGACGTCGCCGTAGCCAATCACGAGGGCTTTTTTCCCGGAGAGCAAATGGTCGGTGCCACGCTTGATGGCGTCGTTCAGGCTGTGGCGGCAGCCGTACTTGTTGTCGTTTTTGGTTTTGGTAACGGCGTCGTTGACGTTGACGGCAGGCACTTTCAGCTCGCCTTTGGCCAACATTTCGTACAGCCGGTGAACGCCCGTGGTGGTTTCTTCGGTGACGCCGTGGACGCGCTCCAGCATTTGCGGGTAGGTTTCGTGAATGTAGCCCGTGAGGTCGCCGCCGTCATCCAAAATCATGTTGGCTTCCCACAGGTCACCGTTGGGGTCACGGCAGGTTTGCTCCAGGCACCACATGTATTCTTCTTCGGTTTCCCCTTTCCAGGCGAAGACAGGGACGCCGGAAGCCGCGATCGCCGCCGCCGCATGATCCTGCGTCGAGAAAATATTGCAGGAAGACCAGCGTACCTGCGCCCCTAGCTCGCACAGGGTTTCGATGAGTACCGCCGTCTGAATGGTCATGTGAATGCAGCCGATGATCTTGGCGTTGGCCAAAGGCTTGCTGTCGCGGTACTTGGCGCGAATGGTCATGAGAGCTGGCATTTCGCTTTCGGCGATCGCAATCTCTTTGCGACCCCAATCGGCCAGGGTAATATCGGCAACTTTGTAATCTTGCTGGGCAGCTGGTGCGCGCTCAGGGACTCGGGTGCTGGTGGCAATCATAAGGTCTCTTTGTCTGTAGGTCGATTCTGAAGTGTTGAGTTGCAATCAGTCATTGCACAAGCTCAGGCCGAAGTCAGCCTGATGCTTTCATTAGCTTACCTGCTGAGTCATTCTCAAGCAGCCCAAAACCGCCGCTGGGCCATCCATTCCACCGATGTATATGTATTGATGCTATTCAAGCTGACAAACTCGCTTCCCACTCCACCACCAGGTCGCCCAGCTTCCTTAAAGTCGCTAAAACTTGATATAGCTCATTGTTTTGTCGCTTCAGCGTCAGTTCATCTGACACGGCATACCGGGCTGAATTCTCCCGCTCCAGCTTCAAGAACGCAAAATGAGTTCCATTGGTCACGAAGCCGAATATTGGCAGTCCAGCATCAGGGCTAGTCATCATATAGGCTAAAGCTTGTGGAATCGCCTCAATCAAGCTGAACCGCTTATTCTTTGATTCCACGACAGCTACCCAAAACCGCTCGCGCACGACCAGTACATCGACTCTTCCTCGGGCAATTTCCTCGCCATCTTCAGCCGTGAAAAACACCTCGGCTTCTGCCTGGGGATAAAACGGATGTCGAAAGAAACCTGCCAGCGATAGCAGCGGGCCTAGCATGGCCATTTTTACAAGCTCTTCGTGCAGCGGATACTCCTCCAAAGAAAGAAAATCTGCTCTCAGCTTATCGAGCCAGAGCTGCTCCAAAGATGAATTTTCTGGTAGGGCACCTTGCCACTCACTGAAGAATTCAGGATCGCGAATTTCTTCTAAGTTAAAGCGCTGCTTCACCTCAGAAAGCGTTAAAGAACTGATTTTTACAGCTTCACTCATGGCTATAGAGTTTTTATGTGCGATGCCCTCAGACACCTGGGTCACGTCCCTATCATAGGTGACCTTAAAGGTTTCCATAAGGATCAAACAGGCTGGCTTTGAGCCGGTTCGGGTTTGGGCTGAGTGCCAAACTGACGCTGGCGCACGTCTTCGCAAAACTGCTTGGCCGCTTCAATTCCCTGCGATCGCAAGTTCACATA
>JBBQAC010000347.1:0-3684 GCA_038315915.1 Phormidesmidales cyanobacterium | reverse complement strand
GAATAGAGCAAAACAGATTCAACAACAAAAACGAAGTGATTCTAACAAGCTCTACAGTGTGCACGCGCCAGAAGTGGAATGCATCGCCAAAGGCAAAGTCCATAAGCGCTACGAGTTCGGCTGCAAAGTTGTGCTGGTGACGACCAGTGCCACCAATTGGATTGTGGGTACAGCCGCCATTCACGGCAATCCTTACGACGGCGCAACGTTGGGCGATGCGATAGCGCAAGTTAGCCATTTGACGGGAGTTGTACCCAAACAAGCGGCTGTGGACAAAGGCTTTCGAGGCGGGAAGTACCATCCGGAAGGACTACAAGTGCTGGTTGCAGGCACTCGCAAGTTCAGCGGTGTCCTCAAGCGCTTAGTCAAACGACGCAGTGCGATAGAGCCTGTCATCGGTCACCTCAAGCAAGACCACGCCCTCAAGCGCAACTTCTTACAGGGAAAGCAAGGCGACCAGATCAACGCGCTGCTCGCTGCCTGTGGCTTTAACCTGCGCAAGCTCTATCGATGTTTGCTTGACGCGCCACAGCTTTTAGCGATCGCTTAGTCAGGGTTTTTCAGGGACAACTAGTTAGCTGCGCCGCAGGCAACCATTCACATACGATTAACGGCATAAGAGAGGGAGTACGGTTAGCTAGACTTAATAGAATCAGTGATGCGGCAGAACCGCGCTTGATGAGTCAATCGGCGAACCCTGTGCTTAAGAGTAACAGCAGGAAAGACCAGTAGCTTACAAACCCAACGCCAAGGCCGCTTGCCACTAGCGCGACCATTCTAAGCGCATAGTATCCTTTTGAAGGAGCGAGAGGCTTCGTGCGAACCCAAACAAAATAAGCAATAAGGGTGCTGAATGAGATTGCAAGCCCAGTCCCGATTTCTAATAGCCGGACTTCTCCAATATCCAGCAGCATATTGAGTCCCCAGTACCTACTGCGCACGGCTTTGAGCTGCTGAGTATCTAGCTTAATGTCGCGAATTTGAAAGGCTCTCTGAATCATGGCTCCCAGGCGAAAGTCGTTGTTGTAGCAGCCGACAGGTTGCCCGCCGTAGGTTGCCTTACAGCTACTGGCGAATCCGTCAGATTCGTCGGGTATCAGCGTCAAGACCAATGGACGGCCTTGAATCTCCGCTTGGCACCGATCTTGTAGATCGACTTTTGTGCAGGTAAAGCTGCGTCCGGGTATAGCTACCTCATTGACCGAATCCGTAGCTGCGAGAGAGACTTCTACAATCGGGCGATCAACATTGATGCTGCGGGTCTCGAATACGATTAGAAACAGATAGCTGCTAAACACCACCACCCACAGCCCGAGCAAAAATCTGGATAAGAACAGCTTCCACTGACGCATAAACTTGTGACTTTGTTGAGATATTAGTCTTTAACGTTCACCCTATTACTTACTTAGGTAAACCTGACTGATTAAAGGGATACCGTCAGATGTTCCAATTTTTCATCCGGCCTGAAGCTACTTTCAAGGGGGAAGGCTACCTACCGCAGAGTTCTAGAGTTGCTTTTCAAGTGAATTTCCAAGCTGGGCCAGCATCAAAATACCTTCGCTACATAGCTCAAAAAACGGTCGAACACTGCTGGTGAATTCTAATTCAGTACGTATGATCGTTCCGAAAATCTTCCCTTTTGACACCCATGCTTTAGAATCAATCCTGAAATACGAAAACGTAAGCAGGCTCTATATTTACGACTTCATAGCGTGTTTCAAAAATAGCGGTCGCTACAGGTTTTGAGACAATCTTAATGCTGAAGCCATCAGCCGTAGGCGATCACACAGTACGTCAACTACTCTGCGCCAGCAAACTATAGCTAAGATCATATGTACTATCAGGCCGAAAGCTTTAGCAGGGTGGGCAGGGCGCTGATCTCAGGTGCTGATCAACGAGTTTCCGGGCTTTCCCACACTTTTTTCGCTCTCCTAACCAACCGTAAAGGCCTCAGGGTGTTAGCTAGGCAGGTCGTCGTGAGATGACTTGCCTAGCTAACACTTTAGGGTACCCCTGTTAAGGTGAACAAATGAACTACCGCTGATTTATGGGCGTTTCAGCGATCAGCCTTCTGAAATTAAAAATTCATGCCTACTTTCTGTTTTGCTTCTCAGAAAAATAGAAAGAGCCGAGGCTGCAAAGCCGCATTCTTTCGTTGGTCGCTACTCTGAAATGTTAGTACAAACGCTCACCTTAACAGGGGTACACTTTAGGGCCTACTTCTGGAGTTTGCCAACAGTGTCCTATACACGGGCCATACTCCTCGTACCCCATAACCGAAGATTTCTGTTCAGATGCCCCCGCTAGTCTTTCAACTTCGCCAGCGCAGCGTCTTCGCTTTAATAGGATTTACAAAAGGACGCCCTTCCGCTTCTGAGCGCGCAAACTCTTTTTTTAACCTGAAGTACCACCGCGCCTGAGTATCCGCGTCGCCCACCAGCTTGGTGGTAGGGGTGTCCCGTAGTCGAGTGCTCTGCTTTGCTAAAATGATCCGGTCTTGCTCTAAAAAGCTGTGCATAAACCGCAGTGCGAACGGTTTAAAGAGAGGAAACCAGGAAATCGTAGCGTAAAGCAGCGTAGTTACTTCAGTTTCGGTGTCTGAGATAGGCGTCATCGCCGTTAAGCTACAGACTGTATTCTTATGGGTCGAGATGTGCTCAATGCGAATACCGGGTAGCTGAAAAGAAATTTCAACTTCTGGATTAGCACCAACTAGGCGGTAGATCATGGTTTGTTCCTCTAGTCGGTGCCGTTGCATGGTAAAGCCGTAATGTGAAGGCTTGAACTGTTTGGTGACTTCTTGGAGCTTAGCGGGCGATCGCCACCACCAAGCCCGATGCACATAGGGGATATGCGCCGGGTCGAGCAGGCCCACCACAGCGTGGTCAATATCGCTTGCATACCGCATGGAGTAGGCTACTTGGTAGCTGCGATCTCCAAAAAACGGCACCTGCGGGACATCTTTTAGGTCAAATTGGCCCTGGTGACTAGCCATGTAGATCCAAATGTTGCCCTGCACCTCGCTGACTGGATAGGACTTCGCCTTCAGGCAGGTGGTGTTGAAAGTTTGCGAACTGGACAGTGAGGGAATGGACGTGCATTTGCCGGTTTCATCAAAAGTCCAGCCGTGAAAAGCGCACTCTATTTTGCTGCCATCGAAGGTGCCTGCGCTCAACGGAGCCGCCTGATGCGGACAAGCATCTCGCAGCGCAAAGACAGACCCCGATAGGGTACGCCCGAATAAGATAGGTTCATTGAGAAAGGTTTTAGCGATTGTTTGTCCAGGTTTTAGCTCATGGCCTGGAAGCCCGTAGTACCAGACATCCCTCACAAATAAAGATTTCGCTGCCATGAAATAACCCTATGGATGTCCAAAAAAACGTAAGATAGCTTAACTCAAATCCTGCACCGTTCTTGATAAGCCAAGTTGGGCAATCGTTTGAGTTCAATATGAAGTCTAAATTAGGTGGCAATATCAGCTTAAGCGCGTATGCGCTCTGTTCTACTCCAGCGCTGTGTGACCGCTTTCACCTAATTAAACCATGGGTATCAACTTAAGCCGGGAAAACCCTTACGTGTAAAGGCTTAGGCCGATGTGCTTGAGCAGACTTTCTGGGTAGAGGCAACTCAGTATTATGGCTGAGCACCCACTCAAACAGGTCAGGAAAGTCATGGCCAAACAGT
>JBBQAC010000183.1:0-9271 GCA_038315915.1 Phormidesmidales cyanobacterium | reverse complement strand
TAATAGCAACAGGTCTTCGGTCAGGCGGGTCATTTGGTCGGTGGCGCTAGTGACCGCATCCATCACCTCCCGGTCTTCTTCGCGCATCCCTTCTGGATATTTTAAGGCAACTTCTACGTTGCTAGAAATCGCCATCAGCGGGCTGCGAAACTCATGGGAGGCATCGGCGGTAAACTGTTTGAGCCGCTGAAAACTTTCTTCAATCGGCTGCATGGCCTGTCTGTTTAGCCAGAAGATGCCAGCGCTGCTGAGGATAGTGCCGGCGATCGCGCCCACGCCCAGGCCGATATCTAGCAAAAACACCGTTTCATCAAACTCGTCGAGTCGCTGGCTCACTCTCACATAGCCGATGACCGCTTTGGTTCCCTCCGCTCTAACTGACAGCGTAATCGACTGAATCGGCGGGTCTTGATCGGCTACCTCAACGCCTGCTGTCAAATTGAGCGGCGTATTGGGAAAATAATCTCCCATTCGCCTGACTGATTTTTGCTCTAGGTCAAACCATTCAAAGGACTGATGGCGATCAAGCAGCGTCTGAGCCAGGAACTCGTCTTCCACTTTGAGGTGGCCGTCTTTAAGCTCAGCTTCTGCGACGATGCCCTGCCCGAGCGTGACTAGCTGATCGGTGAGCTGCTGCTGTAAGTTGCGCACAAATATCAGCCTTACAGCCACAGCCGAGCCAGTCAAAACCAGCGCAAATACCAGCATATTGTTAATCAGTAAGCGGTAGCGAATTTTCTGAAACATAGCGCTGCTGACAGGTATTGACACTCTGACTTTGCGACCGTAACTCTAAACCCTCGTCACGACTCTAAAACCGCCAGACGATAGCCCATTCCGTAAACAGTTTCGATGAAGTCTTTGGGACTGCCTGCTGCTTTGAGCTTACTGCGCAGGTTGGTGAGATGCGTCTTGATCGTACCTTCTCCAGATTCCTGGTCAAATTCCCAGAGCTTATCTAGCAGCGCTGAGCGGCTGAGCACCTGTCCCGGATGGCGCAAAAAGTGCTCCAAAATCAGATATTCCTTCGGCGTCAGCGCAATCTCTGTCTTTGCGTAGCTTACCCGCTGACTTGCCGGATCGAGCTGAAGGTCGCCATACTGAAAAATCGATGAGATAAGTTCTCGTCCGCGCCGCTGGAGGGCACGAATGCGAGCGGACAGCTCTTCTAGCTTGAAGGGTTTGACCAGGTAGTCATCAGCGCCAGCATCTAACCCGATGACCTTATCGCCAGTCCTATCTCGGGCTGTGAGCATTAAGATATTAGCCTGACATCCGGCAGCGCGCAGCTTTTTGCATAGTCCGATACCGTCTAAGCGGGGCAGCATCAGGTCGAGCAGGATCAAATCATAGTTAGCGGCCTGAGCGTAGTCCCATCCTTCTACGCCATCTTGGGCAACATCGACGCTGTGGTGCTGATGGCGCAAGTCTCTCGCTAAGGGATTGGCAATGCGCTTGTCATCTTCCACAATCAGAATCTTCATAAAATGCGGCGCGATACGGCTGCCATCAGGCTACTGAAGATTGGGAGTTCTGACAATTCCCTGTTTGGCCTGCTGAACAATCTTGGTGAAGTGACGATTCGGGACTCCTTCTTGACGACTTCTTGACAATTGCTGTCTATGCTTAAAAATCTTTTTGCGATCTTTTGGCTGCGTAAAGGAGACTTCGTTTCCACTCATCCTCATATTGTTGAGAAAAATCTTAAGCTAATTGACAATTACTTTCTTTAATGACTTATGATCTTGTCAGTCGTTAATGAATTTAAGGAAGCGCTGAAACTAGATGACCCCAAAAGAGATGCTTGAGACTGCTGAGCGGCCAAAGCTAGCGCGATCGCCCTTTTCACTCCCTTTTTCACTCTCAGAGGCAAAGCTGGGCGATCGCCTCCAAATTGTCGCCCTCACCGGTAATGAGTCAAGTGATCGCCTGCGAGGAATGGGACTGATTCCGGGTGCAGCAGTGGAGATTATGAGCCTGACAGCTCCTGGCTCGGTCGTCGTCGCGCTGCACCATCAGCGGTTGGGCTTGGGCACCGAGCTAGCCCAGCGCGTTCAGGTAGTGCGAGCTGTCGAAGCCTCTGATCCGGTAGAAACAAACGCGCTCGTCCGATTGCAAGACTTGCCGGTCGGCAGCGTCGCCCGCGTGACCGGATATCAGGCAACTGCCCGCCCCTATCGCCGTAAGCTGCTGGCAATGGGTCTTACCAAGGGCACTGAGTTTACGGTGGTGCGGCGGGCTCCCTTGGGCGATCCGATTGAGATCCGAGTGCGCGGCTTTAGTCTGAGCCTGCGTAAAGACGAAGCGAATGCTTTGCTGGCGAGTCCTGCTGAAATGGTGATCACTGGAGAAAATCCTCATGCCTAAGCCCGCAACTGGGCCAGCCATTGGGCCAATTGGGCCAACAATTGGACTGGTCGGAAACCCTAACTGCGGTAAAACAACGCTGTTCAACGCGCTCACAGGAGCCAATCAGCGAGTGGGAAACTGGCCAGGGGTCACAGTCGAGCGTAAGGCGGGTAGCTTTCGCCATCAGGGGCAAGAAATTGGCGTGGTGGACTTGCCGGGGGTGTACTCGTTAGATGCGGAAGATGCTACTACTGGTTTAGATGAACTGGTGGCCAGAGACTATTTACTCGCGGATGAAGCCGATCTGATTATTAACATTGTCGATGCTTCTAATCTGGAGCGTAACCTGTATCTCACAACGCAAATTTTAGAGATGGGGGTGCCGCTGGTTCTGGCGCTCAACATGATGGACATTGCGAAAAAACGCGATGTTAAAGTGGATGCTGTAGCGCTGGCTGAAAAGCTGGGCTGTCCGGTGATTCCGATGAGTGCGGCTTCCGGGCAGGGAATTCCTCGGCTCAAAAGCTGTCTTCAGGCGCAGGTGAGTAATCCGGTGGTGCCGGGGGCAGGGGTAGCATACGCACCGGAGATTGAAGCGGCGATCGCTGACCTCATCCCCCTTCTACAAAACAGCCAAGACAGCCGCTCTAGCCAGGTAAATCAGCGCTGGACAGCATTAAACCTGCTGAGCGACGAAACCGGCAGCGCCACAGGACAGCACCCGGCTGAAGTTGTTCAAGCAGTAGAGATACATCGGCACTCCATTCAAACCGCGCTAGAAGAAGACGTCGATTTGCTCGTGGCTGACTATCGCTACAGCTTTATTCGCAGCCTGGTAGAAAGTGTTGCTCAGGCGAGTCGGGTAGTGACGGTGAATCTATCGGATCGGATAGATCGGGTGGTGTTAAGTCGCTGGTGGGGAATTCCGATTTTCCTGCTGGTGATGTATGCGATGTTCACCGTTTCTATCAACGTGGGCGGTGCCTTTATTGACTTTTTTGATATTACCTTTGCTACGGTGTTTGTCGATGGGGTCGCCCACGTATTGACGGGGATCAACGCACCGGGCTGGCTGATTGGCATCCTCGCCGATGGGATCGGCGGTGGGATTCAGACGACGGCGACGTTTATCCCCCAAATTTTTCTGTTGTTTGTCTTCATGTCGGCGCTGGAAGATTCAGGCTATATGGCGCGGGCCGCGTTTGTGATGGATCGGCTCATGCGCTTTGTCGGGTTGCCTGGGAAGTCTTTTGTGCCGATGCTGGTGGGCTTTGGCTGTAACATTCCGGGGGTGATGGCAACCCGGACGCTGGAGAATAAGCGCGATCGCTTCATGACCATCATGATGAATCCGTTTATGTCTTGCAGCGCTCGCCTGACGGTGTATGCCCTGTTTTGCGCGGCGTTTTTCCCAGTCGGCGGACAGAACAAAGTCATGGGGTTGTATCTGCTGGGCATTCTGGCTGCTATTTTTACGGGTCTGGTGCTCAAGCACACTATTTTGCCGGGAGAGGTCGCCCCTTTTGTGATGGAACTGCCGCCCTATCACGTCCCCAGGCTTAAAAGCGTGCTGCTAAGAGGCTGGGAGAGAACACAGGCATTCGTTAAAAAAGCGGGACGAGCCATTGTGCTGGTAGTAATGATTCTCGGCTTTTTGAATGCGGTGGGTACCGATGGGTCTTTCGGCAAACACAACAGTCAGGGCTCTCTTTTGAGCGCAGTGGGCCGCACTGTGACACCCGCCTTTGCACCGATGGGAATTACGCAAGAGAACTGGCCCGCTACCGTTGGCCTGATGACCGGCGTGCTGGCCAAAGAGGTCATGGTCGGCACGCTGAACGCGCTGTATGGGGAGCTAGCGCAGGAACAAACAATCGCGAGCGCAGCACCACAGCAGACCTACCGCTTTTGGGGGGGAATTGGCCAGGCTTTTGCCAGCGTCCCTAGAAACTTGACGACTGATATACCTCGGCTGCTGTTCGATCCGTTTGGCTTTGGCAGCACGAATACCCACGGCCTGAACCAGGCAAACATCGCCCGATTCGATGATAAAGCTCAGTCGGTAGCTGCAGCTCAAGGCGTCTCTGTCAGCACTTTTGGGCAGATGGCTCAGCGCTTTGGCGGCACTCAGGCAGCATTTGCCTATTTGCTGTTTGTGCTGCTGTATTTTCCCTGTGTGTCGGCAACCGGCGCGATTTACCGGGAGACTAATTTGGGCTGGACGGTGTTTATCGCTAGCTGGACGACGGGCATGGCCTATTGGGTAGCGGTTGCCTATTATCAAACGGTGACCTTTGCTGCGCATCCGCTTTCATCGCTGCTGTGGATAGGCGGATTAGCGGTAGTCCTCGCTGCTGTGCTGTTTGGGCTAAAGCTAGTCGCCCCAGAGGCCAAGCAAAAACGCTCAGCACTTAGACCGCATTAATTTACATCAGATTCAACAGGAGTTGCCGCTATGGTTTTGAACGAACTGCAACAGTACTTACGTGACCATAAGAAAGTCTCTATGTCCGAGCTACAGCTACACTTTCACATGGAGGCCGATTCCCTTCGCGATATTCTGACCCGGCTGATTCGTAAAGGTCGCGTCTGTCGGGAAGACGGTAAGCTGTGCGGGGGCTGTCGTAGCTGTCAGCCAGAAGCGGTTGAATTTTATGAATGGGTGCTATAGCTTGCGGATGAAGGTAGCGATCGCCTCATTTAAAATCTCCGGATACTCCGCAATCATCAAATGCCCGCTTCCGGTAAATGTAAATGCTCTCCCTGCGGAAACAGCACGGCCAACTCATCTCCCATGGCTTTGCTGAACATAGTTAAGGGCTTCCCATCCCTGAGCCTGCGCAAATTCGTACTGAGCCCGCCAGTTGTAACGATTGCCTAATCCGCCGTGGACAAACACCAGAGCAGGCGCTGACGATGGCGCACAGTGAGAGCATTTGTGCAGGCGAATACGAGACTGAAAGCACCACGCCTCGGCGCAGCGTTACAGACTGACTGGTGGGTGTTTTTGATGCCAGAGGGTGACTGTCTGTAATATGGCCTGTTGTGATATGAGGAGTTTACCTGGGTTGCTGAACTCAAGCCGAGTGACCAACGCTATAAAAAAAGAGAAAAAAAGGGAACAGACGATCTGTTCCCCTCCGGATAGTATTTAGGAGCTACGAATTTCAGGAATCTGCGTAAAAGTGTATGGCCTGAATGTGACAAAAATGTTTCAAGAAGGTGTGAATCCAATGGAGACTTTACCAGAGTTTAGCAGCGATTCAAGCCTTTTGCCGGGTGGCCCAGCGCACTAGCAGGCTACTGGCTAACACTAGCAGGACTAAAACCAGTGAAGCGGCCCAAGCGACATCCTGCTGGCCAGGATAGGGCGAAGTCGCAAAGTTGTAGATCATTACCGCCAGAGAAGGCGCAGGCTCTAGCAGGCCAGATGGATAGAAGAAAGAGAAAAGGGCGGTAAACAGCAGGGGCGCAGCCTCTCCAGCGGCACGGGCGACCGACAGCGACACCCCCGTCACAATCGCTGGCAGCGCCGCTGGCAGCACGATTTGTAGCGTGGTCTGGTAGCGATTGGCCCCCACCGCAACAGAAGCCCAGCGCATATCTTGGGGCACCATTTGCAGTGCTTCATCAGTGGTGCGGACAATAATCGGCAGCATTAGCACCGAGAGGGCAACACCGCCCGCAAATGCCGAAAACCCGCCCATCGTCAGAACGATAATCCCATAGGCAAAAATGCCCGCAATAATAGAAGGAACGCCATTGAGAACGTCGGTGGCAAACCGTATAGACTGAGCGATGCGAGGAGAGCTAGTCTCTGAGAGATAGATCGCGGCAAGGACGCCAATCGGTACGCTAATCAGTGCGCCTACCCCGACCATTATCAGCGTGCCGATAATGGCATTGGCCGCGCCCCCGCTGGTCGCCCCCGCCGCAGGCGGTAGCTGAGTAAAGAGGGCCAGGTTGAAGCGACTGATGCCCCTGAATATAACGTAGCCAATGACCGCAACTAAAGGCAATAGCGCCAGCCCCAAGCACAGGCTAAAGCCCGCTGTCACTAGCTGATTGAACTGTGATCGCCGCCTCTTATCAGGTGACCAGTTATGCCTGTCCGCAGCGGTCTCGTGAGCCCGAGTATCGGTAACCATAATGCTCCTTTACGCAATATTTGTTTAATACTTAGGAATAAGGATTTAATAAGATGCCTATCCAACGGGAGCTGGTCAGTGGTTCAGAAGGTGTGGACATTAATAAATTCTTATCTCTTGTTCAATACTTTTGTTGAACCCGGCGGACGATGATTTGAGCGAACACATTCACTATCAGCGTCAGCACGAACAGCACTAGAGCTGCGTACATCAGAGCGGACACTTGCAAACCCGAGGCTTCTGCAAATTGGTTAGCCAGCAGCGAGGAAATGGTGCTAGCGGGCGCGAAGAGAGAGGCGCTAATGTTGCTGGCGTTGCCGATCAGCAGGGTGACCGCCATCGTTTCTCCCATCGCCCGGCCCAGTGCCAGCATGATACCGCCGACAATGCCAGAAAACGCAGCCGGAATCAGCACGCCAAATAAAGCTTCCACTCGGGTGGTGCCGACCGCGTAAGCCGCCTGACGTAGCTCGGCAGGTACCGCTGCCAGGGCATCGCGAGAAATTGCGGTGATAATGGGCAACAGCATAACTGTCAGCACGAGGCTAGCGGGCAGCAGCCCTGGCCCGGTTGGCGTACTGCTAAATAGAGGAATCCAGCTCAGGTGCGCGTATAGCCACCGCTCGACCGGCTTGAGCAAAGGGATCAGCACAAAAATGCCCCACAGCCCGTAGACCACGCTGGGAATAGCAGCGAGCAGTTCGACCAGAAACACCAGAACGTTGCGAATAGGCAGCGGTAAAAAATCTTCGCTGAGGAAAACAGCCGTGCCCACGCCAATAAAAGAAGACAGGGCCAGCCCAATCGCCGATGTCGCCAGCGTCCCGAAAATCATCGGCAAAATGCCGTACTCGTCGCGGGTTGGATCCCAGGTGCTGCTGACGAGAAAACCCAGACCATAGGTGCCAATAGCAGGCAGTGCCCGTTCGCCAACCACGGCGACGATAGCAATGAGTAGCGCGGCGATCGCCCAGGCCATGGCTTGAGTCAAAGCGGTAAAGCCGATGTCAATCTGTCGATTGCGCGCCGAAGGGGGTGAGAAAACTCGCTCAGCGTTTGAGGGTGCAGAAAGTGCCATGGGAAGTCCCCGAGTTTTTGAACAAGCAGAGGTTCTCAGAAGGAGAACCCCCTCGGTCTTTCACTAAAGACTACTTCACCGTAATCTCATAATCTGGGCTGATATCCTGAGCAGCCGCAGCTACTTTCTCTCTGACATTTGGCGGCAGAGGAATGTAGCCAAGTTGAGCGCTGTCGTCTTGACCTTTGGTCAAACCATATTCGACCATCGCTTCTATCGCTTTGGCCTTGCTAGGATCGTCATACTTTTTGTAAACCAGCAGCCAGCTATAGGTTGCAATCGGATAGGAATCTGCCCCCTCTGGGTCAGAGATGAACGCCCGTAAATTTTCCGGTAGTTCAACGGCTTCCAGCGTTTTCGCCGCCGATTCTCCAGAAGGCGCTATGAAGCTTCCGTCTTTGTTCTCTAGCGACGCCATGTTGAGCTGATTTTGCTCTGCATAGCCGAATTCTACATAGCCGATGGCTCCATCAGTTTGCTTAATCTGAGCCGTCACCCCTTCATTTCCTTTGGCTCCGACGCCGGTCGGCCAGTCTACCGATTTGCCGTCACCGACTTGGCTTTCCCAATCAGGGCTAGTGGCACTCAGGTGCTTGGTGAAGACGCCGGTTGTGCCGCTACCGTCTGAGCGATGGATGACTCTAATCGGAGTGCTCGGCAGGGTGAGATCGGGGTTGGCCTTGGCGATCGCCGGATCGTCCCAGCTAGTGATTTTCCCTAAAAAGATGTTGGTGTAGACATCGCGCGGCAGCTTCAGCTCACCGTCGACACCGGCCACGTTGTAAGCCAAAACAATGCTGCCTGCGGTCATCGGCAGCAGCAGCACGTTGTCATCAACAGCGGCGATTTCCTCATCTGTCATGGCGACATCGCTAGCGCCAAAGTCAACGGTTTTTTGGGTAAACTGCTCTACTCCAGCGCCGCTACCCACGCCCTGATAGTTGATCTTGAGCTGAGGATATTCCTGGTTGAGATCTTGAAACCACTTTTGATAGAGCGGCGCTGGAAAGGTAGCGCCTGCTCCAGTCAGGCTGACATCTTCAGTTAGTGAAAGCTTGCTGGCATCGGGCTCGGCACTCGCGCTGGGCTCGGGGCTCGTTGCGGTATCCGAGGAACCTGCGCAAGCCCCGAGGCTAATCGTCAAAGCGGTTACCGAGGCCAGGGCAACGAATCGGACAGAGCGTTTGGGCGTAACGCGAACGGTCGTAACATTTCTCCAGTATTTGAGGCCGACATTGAGTGATTGATTTGAGACGCAATCAGTGGGTCTTTTGTCCAACTGCAACGAAATATACAAAAAAGATACATCACCACTATCGCAACCGTATAGCAATCTTGTGTCAACCGGATTAACAGTGGGTTAAGGCTCGATCTTCGGACTTGAGCCGTTGAGGATAATGGCTTGCTGCTTTTAGAGTCTGGGGTGGCTGTGCGTGAGTGGGAACATTGAATTGCTGGAGATTTGTAGCGCTATATTGAGCAATATAAAATTTGCTCGTTTTCAAGCAGTTATATCTCTTAAGCTTTTCATACAGAGCGACTTAAGGCTGGAGAGGATACCGCTTCAAGTCAGGATACGCCGTCATATCGTGAATGTAATATGAACTCAAAGACGTCTGCTCAAGAATCAGCTCGGCTCCAAGCGCTGAGGCAATACAGGATTCTGGATACACCCGCCGAACAGGTGTATGACGAT
>JBBQAC010000171.1:0-9786 GCA_038315915.1 Phormidesmidales cyanobacterium | reverse complement strand
GAGAACATCTCCAGCTCTCTCTGTGTGACCGGAAATCTCGACCCCCATAGACGAAATTTCCACGTCCTCAGACGAGGGCTTTTTCGACAAAATACGAAATCTATACTGCAAACATGGCCGACTTTTCGGATAGGCTCTTAGCCTGAGCTAACTTTGCTACAGATGCGAGTTCATCTGCACCCTTCCTGTGAATACATCACTTGCGCCGACCAAAAAAATAGCATTTTTGGCGGGGGGCTACGGCCTCTTCTTTGCGATCACGCTATGGGCAGCTTATACCAACCGTTTGCCGCTGGCATGGCTTTCGCAGTTTCCCAACTACGACAAATTTGGCCATGTGGTTTTGTACTGCATTCCCAGCTACTTAGGCCATCTCCTGTGCAGGCAAGTGCATTTTAGAAGAGTGGGTGTTTCCCTGCCCGTTTTTCCAGTTCTTTTTACGCTATTTACCGTGACGGAAGAGTTAATTCAGGGCTTTTCTCCCTATCGCACTCTCGATGCTGGCGATTTGGTTTGCAGCTTTGCGGGCATTGGCCTGGGCTACTATCTCGCGCAGCATTCTGGGGCTCAAGGGGACGCTAAAGGTTAAAACTTCTGAGCGGCGAAGATTGATCTGCGGGGACAACGTGACGATTGACGACGGCTTTGCCACTCTCTTGCTGGGTAGCCATGTCGATGGCGATCGCCGCAATCTGCACATCCAAACAGTCCATGGGGATCTGTAGCTTCGCGGTGGCCTGAAGGTCTCCCAAGGCATCAGGTCGCAGGTTAGTCAGGCGCTGAGGTTCCATCACTAAGCTACGACTCTGCCGGTCTACCATCCACAGCTTGATAAACGGTCTATAGGCCGATGGTCTCGTTCGCACGGTCACCGTGATAAATTCGCCTGCCACCAGGTCACCCATCGGCACGCTGATGACCGGCAGTGCCATTTCTGACAGCGCTTCCTCAGCGGTTGGGGGCTGAGCGGCTAGCGCATAGCTTGGCTGGTCACCTGTATCTGCAAGCGGTACGGCTGGGGAAGGCTTTGGCTGATGCGCAGGGGACTGGCTGGACACCGCAGGCGGGTCATCAAAAATGACGACTTCATCCTCTAAATCCAGATCTAACTCATCTGACCAGGGGAATGACTCCCTGCTAACGCCTGCTGCCTTCATGCCTTCAGCCATTTTGGCGGCTTCTTTGTGGCTGTCATGAGTAAGCGTTGACAGTCTTTGCCAAAAGTGGTTTTTGAGTTGGAGCGATTGAAAGTCGATGTCGGTCTGGCGAGTGGGGGGGCGACGCTTTTGAGTGGGTTGCTTGGGTTGTTTTTGCGGCGACAGCTCGGAGTCGATATCGGCTGAGTCGTCAGGCTGACTATTAAGGGAGCTTGCAATGATGTCGAGAGGCTGAATGGCATCAGTCGTTGCTAAGGGCGGCGCTGAATTGCTGCCATTGTCACGTTCAAGGCTACCAAAGCCAATGTTTTCAAGGACAGCGGTAATCTCGTCAGCTTCCAGGTCATCGTCTAGAATGCTGGTGCCGATAAACTGAGCAGGCTGCGACACCGTCGGGGGAGGCACGTCAGATGGGTCTGAAAATGAGGGTGCAGCCGTTTGCGGCTGGGGAAAAGCTGGCAGCTCAGGCTGACTGAGGGCAGGGCCAGGGGCTGGCCAGTTTTCTTGATTGAGATGGGGCGGCAAGATCACCCCCACAGCGGGCGCAGCGTCTTTTTTTGTTGGGTCTAGCAGTAGGGAACTCGAAGGGCTGGCGCTAACAGGATTCTTAGCAAGAGTCTGTGTCGATGCTGCCTCTGTCGAGGCTGGTAGAGAAGAAACGTCGGCTTCAAAGTCATCGGTTTCCTGATGGGCGATCGCCGCCAGCAGATGAGCAATCCCAGCGGTAATCGTAAAGGCTGTAGAAGCGAGCAGTTGCGTTGGCGTATCTGGCGTGGCGGCTGACCGAAGCGAGACTTCTCCTAAAATTATCCGCGTTGATACTTCAGCCGGTAGCTGTATCTGTACCTTAAAGTCGGCGGGTAAGCGCGCCAGGCTCAAAGGTCGATGAGCGGCCATAATCACCTGCGCGGTTTGCGGATCCTGCAACCGAATCCACAGCTCGCTCGCTTCTCCGGATGCCGTTTCCGAAATCCCCTCTAATTTGTTGGGATTTACCTTGCCGATGATTGTCGTTGGCTGATTGTGCTGGGCCAGGTAAGCGCGCTGGCTGAGCGAGACCTGATAGGCTAGCTCAGTTGGGTTAGGCGGCAAGTCTGGAGCTGGCTCGCCGGTTGACTGACGCTGCATTGCCAAAGCTGCCTGCGCCTGAATCAACGGCAAATCTTTGTTTATTTGCTGTGAATTTGCATTTTTACTGCTGCCCATAAGCACACTGGCAGCAGTGTCGGAGCTATGGTCTGCGCCACTGTGGTGGGTTCGACTAGCAGGCCAGATTGCTGTGCCTGATTCGGTGCGAGTGTGCACCTGAAACTGTGTGCTATGGTGCCATTCCTCTCCGGTCAACCCGTTCGTGGGGTTGAGACTGCTGCATTCTAGCAACCACTGACCGGGTGCCAAATGGACACAGGGCAAAACCAGAACCAGGCCGGATTCGTCGGTAGTGCGGATAGCGACTTCGCTGTCGGAGGGTAGGGCTTCGGCAGCAATCGGGCTCAGTCGAATTGCTAACGGCGTATCTGTACGGTCTGTGTGAGCGGCAATCCGATAGCGACCGGCCAAAACCTCGACTTGCTGCGTTTCCAGCGGCAACCAGGTGCGATCGCCTTCTTTCTGGATCAGAAATTCCCAATAATTCATCTTGCTCGCTCGGGTAGCCAGGATGCACAATACCGCGTAAAACAACCGTTAGAACAGCAGCATAGGGAAAATCTTAGCAGACAACTTTGGGGCAAATCACATCCTCGTTAAAAACACGCCCGATCTCAGTACGATTACTGGAAGCTTTTTCAAAGCAGGCACCTCGGTTATTGTTGATGCCGGGAGCCCGTTGTAATCATATATTTTGGCTGCTTGCGGCTGTTTTTACCTCTTTTGCCTACTCTTGATAGTCGGTCTGGATGCTGACTTCCAGGGTCTCTTCATCGACGGCAACATAGAGGATGTTGGGCCGACAGCAGACCTGACAGTCTTCTATGTAGGACTGAATGCTGCCAGCACTGAGAGCGATAAAAGTCGTGCTGGGTTCGCCGCAAAAGGCGCAGCAATATTCAGCGGTTGTTTGCATGGTGAGCAGGGCTTATGTGATCACCGTCGGCTGATCGCGCCCGGTGAGAGCCTGAATTCTAGCAACTTCATCTGCTAAGACAATCAGGGGTTTGAGCGCTGATTGAGGGTCGAGAAGGTGCTTGGATTGATCTGGTTCGTAGCTCTCCAGGTACAGCCGCAGTGTGGCTCCCTGGGTGCCGGTACCCGAGAGGCGAAAGACCATGCGCGAGCCGTCGGTGAAGCCGATACGGATGCCCTGATTGTTGCTGACGCTGCCGTCAATCGGGTCGGTGTAGCTGAAGTCGTCGGCGTAGTCGACGGTGTAGTCGCCGAGCGTTTGGCCGGGGAGGGTGGAAAGCTGCGATCGCAGTCCCGCCATCAGCTCATTCGCCTTAGCGCTATCAACACCCTCATAGTCGTGCCGCGAGTAAAAGTTACGCCCGTAGGTCTGCCAGTGTTCGGTGACGATCTCTTCGACCGACTGCTGCCGCTCTGCGAGGATATTTAACCAGAACAGCACCGCCCAGAGCCCATCTTTTTCGCGCACGTGGTCTGAACCTGTGCCAAAGCTTTCTTCGCCGCAAATGGTAATTTTGTCCGCGTCTAGCAGATTGCCAAAGAATTTCCAGCCCGTTGGCGTTTCGTAGCAGTCAATGCCTAGCTTTTCGGCAACGCGGTCAGCAGCTTGGCTCGTTGGCATAGAGCGAGCAATGCCAGAAAGTCCGTTTTTGTAGCCGGGAATGAGGGTAGCGTTGGCAGCAATTAGGGCAAGGCTGTCACTGGGGTTCACAAAGAAGTTGTTGCCGAGGATCATGTTGCGATCGCCATCTCCATCCGAAGCCGCCCCAAAGTCAGGTGCACTATTCGAGAACATCGTCTCGACCAGATCGTGCGCGTACACCAGGTTGGGATCAGGGTGACCGCCCCCAAAATCTTCCAGCGGTTCGCCATTCGTCACCGTGCCTGCTTTCGCGCCCAGCGTCTGCTCAAAGATCGCTCTGGCATAGGGGCCAGTCACGGCGTGCAGCGAATCCATACACATGCTGAAGTCGCCTGCTAAGAGCTGACGAATTTTGCCAAAGTCGAATAGCTTTTCCATCAGCTCAGCATAGTCGGCGACCGCATCGACGACTTCTACAGTCATGTCGCCGATCTGAGCGGTGCCGAGCGTGTCGAGATCAATGTCATCGGCCTCAACGATTTTGTACTCACTGATAGATTTCGTGTTTTCAAAAATGGCACTGGTGACTTTTTCGGGCGCAGGGCCACCGTTGGAGACGTTGTACTTAACGCCGAAGTCGCCTTCTGGGCCACCGGGGTTGTGGCTGGCGGAGAGGATGATGCCGCCAAAGGCGTCGTATTTACGAATCAGGCAGGAGGCGGCAGGTGTAGAGAGGATGCCGCCCTGCCCGACTAACGTTTTACCAACGCCGTTGGCTGCGGCCATTTTTAAGATGGTTTGAATGGCGGGGCGATTGAAGTAGCGTCCGTCGCCGCCGAGCACCAGGGTTTTGCCCTGATACTCGCTGAGGCTATTGAATGTGGCCTGGACGAAATTTTCTAGATAGTTGGCTTTTTGAAAGGTGGGTACCTGTTTGCGCAGCCCTGAAGTGCCCGGCTTTTGATCGTCAAAAGGGGTGGTGGAAACCGTTTTAATAGCCATGATGAATCGTCTCTCAGGGGTTACATCTGATGGATGCTGCTACGCGATCGCAATTATGATCTCACATTGCCGTATCTGCACTTTAAGACGAACGGGAGATTTTTCTTAGTATTGTATGTGACCTCTCAATCAGCGGCCTGCTGTAATACCTTGATCGGATCGCCGACGCGCAAAGCGATGTCCGATGTGCCCTGCTGAATGCAGTTTTGACCAAACCAGATATTTCTGTCCCAGGTGCGGTAGGTGGCGAGGGTTTGGCTAGGTTCTGGGGTGCGATGCCCGGTTTGCGTATCGACATTCGGAATCGAGCAGCGGGCGCACAGCTTTGGCAGGTCAAACACGGCTTCACCAATCTGTATCTGCTGCCAGCTATCTTCGGCGTGAGGTTCGACATCGCCTTTTACAACCAGGTTGGGCCGAAAGCGACTCATCGGCACGGGCGGCTTTTGCTTGGCCGATAGCTTCTGGTTTAGCCCTGTCAAGGAGGCTTCAGAAATTAGCAGGTAAGGATAGGCGTCGGCAAAGCTAACCAGATGGTCGCTGCCAAATTTGCCGTGATCGGTTGGTCGGTGTGAGTTACCCGGCATGTACAAGAGCTGGCAGTCGATGCCGATGAATTGGGTGAACCATTGTTTGGTTTCGGGAGGGAGGGCGATCGCCTCACACCGGTCTCCCCAAACCGTCACCCTCACCCGATCTAGCGGTTCATTGCGCGATCCAGAATCCAAGCCCAGGCTAAAATCCACCCGCACCTGTAGCTCAGGCATTCCTGGCGCAGTTATCCGCAGGTGCTGACCAATTTCTACTCCAATCAGCGCCATACGCGGAAACCGCCGCTGTGTAATGAACTTACCCTGCGCGTCCACCACCATCCACCGCCGGTCATATTGCAGTCCGAGCGGTGTCATTTGCGCTGCATTCACCGCAATCCCCGCCGCCGACTTGATCGGATACACGTACAGGCCGCTGAGCGTCAGGGCTGTCATGGCCAGATTCCTCGGTAAGTAATAAGACCGCTGCAATCACTAGCGGGAGCATTTAGCCAGGTGTTAGAGATCTCAGATTTGACGCTTGAGCTTTCTCTATCTACCTCTCTGACTAAATGACGGTGCCTGCGCAGCAAGATTTATCACATCGTACATATATAGCTAGTATCAGTGCATACTGGCACAGAAGGCTACGCCTACGCACGGCTAGCGAGCCACATAGATACTGTCAAAAGCCAGGTGTCCTAAGCGCAACTTAAAACAAGATGCCCTATTGCTATGTTTGCAGCCATAGGTTTGTTTACTGGAGTACCAGATTTTGTTGTTTTTCCTTCATGCTGATAGTGTTTCCTTTGAAATGACTTCAGAGCTGCTTTCTGTTCAAAGAAGGTGTTTGACAGTGAAGAAGAATTTCTGACAGCAAAATTTACTTGGCTGGTCTCTAGCCCCTTGCTTCCAAAGAGGGTAAGGTGATGACATAGCGATAGCCCGTGGCTACAGAACCTTGAACAGACACCTCACCACCGTGTATCTTAGTCAGGTGTTGACTGAGTAAGAGGCCCAACTCCTGTCGGGAAGCATCTACTTTTTGAGCAGTGGCTAGCGCTTCAAAGACTTCTTTCTTCGGGCTCTCACAGCTGCTGTCAGCAAAGGGGGCTGAGGTGGTTGGTTGGGGTTCAGTGACGCGGTTACTTACGGACTGGTCGTTTGGAACGGTTGCAAAGTGAGCTTGGCCCCAAGCGATCACTGCCTGCGGCAAATCTTCTCCTAACCAAGGATTAGACACCCATAGTGCAATGCTGATGCTGGCATCTTTGCGAGAGACGTGCAGGCGAATAGTACTGCCTGCTGTAGACAGCTTAATAATGCTAAAGACAAGATGATAGATGAGCTGTCTGACAATGCGTTTGTCAAGGCTCCAAATGCGAGAGCCCGGTTCAACCGTGAGTTGAAGCTGAAGATCATGCTGTTTTGCGAGGTCTGCCAGTGCCGCGATCGCTTGTTGGCCCACCATCTCAATATCTGCTGTGGCTAACGTTAGCTGATAGTTGCTTTCTTGAACATCGCCGATTTCAACAATTTCATCGACCACGTTCAGCAGTTGCTGCGAGCTGCTGAGAACAATCTTGGCGTACTCCTGCTGCTTCTCGCTGAGCGGGCCGTAGATTTCTCGGCTGAGCATGTTGGCCATACCCGTAATTGAGGTTAGCGGGTTGCGTAGATTCTGCGTGAGTTGAACAATGAGATCGAAGCGAACCTGTTCTATTTTTGAAAAGAGTGAGGCTTCTGTAGGGGTGCTGGCAGCTGTAGGTTGAAGAGAATGTTTGTCCAACTGAAGCGTGGCTAAAATGTGCTGCTTTTCGAATTCGCTCATGCACCACAGGGCGCTGAGTTCTAAAAAGGCGATTTCCTGCTGAGTGAACGGGTGGGGCAGTAAGTCCATGATGGCAAGGGTGCCAATGCAGCAGCCTTCGCTGGTCATCAGGGGAACGCCCAGGTACGACTGAATGCCGTACTGCTGAACCAGTAAGCTGCGTGAAAAGGCGGGATGGGCAGTGGCATCTGTGAGAGCGAAGGTTTTGCCGCTGTCAATTACGTGGGTGCAGAAAGACTCTGAGCGAGGCATACTGCGGGCAGCGGCGAGCTGATTCATCAGGCCCAGGCTGGAGAGACCGACGACGGACTTGAACCTTTGCCAGTCAGTATCGAATATGCTGAGCAAGCAGATGGGCATGGCCAACAGCCGCGATACGGTTTGGGTGGCTTCGTCAAATATAGGGATGGCGTCGGTACCTAGCAGGTTGAAGTGAGCCAGGGTTTGGACGCGATCGCGATCTCGCTGAGCAGGAGAACGCCCTTCTAAAAGACAAGAGAGCCGCATCTGCGGGAGGTTGTTGTCGTCCGAGCTGGGCTCTGTCGCTCTGGAAGTGCCGTAGGTCATGCGCTGTGCATTACAAAGGAAGAATAGTTGGACTCAGCATTCCCTAAGGCTCGGAGGAGATCGACCCGTAGCCTTACAGAAAATTGCGGAGAGTGGCAGAGCTACTGGAGTTTTCCCCACTTTACTCGGGCCACTGATCGGTAAAAACATGGAGTAGACTGGTGTAGCGATCGCTCGCGATATGTTCTCGCCGCCTTTCATACCGCCCGTATTTATCCTGCACTCAATATATAGATATCTAAATACGTCTTCGGCCTATGCAACCTGCTATCCCTATCGGCACAATTCTGCAAAACCACTACCGCATTGTCCAGCTCTTGGGACAGGGTGGATTTGGCCGAACTTATCTGGCTGAAGATCAGGGCCGCTTTAATGAGCGCTGCGCCATCAAAGAATTTGTCCCGATTCAAGGAGAGGATCGGTTTTCAGACAAAGCCACCCAGCTATTTCAGCGGGAGGCTTCAGTGCTCTATCAGATCAGCCATCCGCAGATTCCTAAGTTTCGGGCGACATTTGAAGAGGAAGAGCGCCTGTTTTTGGTGCAGGACTACGTCGAGGGGATGACCTATCACAAGGTACTCAGCCAAAGACGGCAGCAGGGCGGCGCTTTTTCTGAAACTGAAGTCAGACAGTTTTTACAGCAGATCCTGCCGGTGCTCGCACATATTCACGCCAAGGGCATCATTCATCGGGATATCAGCCCAGACAACATCATTTTGCGCCAGCAGGATCGGCTACCGGTGCTGATCGACTTTGGGGTAGTGAAAGAAGTGGTCACCCGAATGCAGCTCGACGGTGTGGTCTCTCATGCCACGACGGTCGGTAAAGCAGGCTACGCCCCCAGCGAGCAAATGCAAACGGGCAGAGCCTACCCCAGTAGTGATCTTTATGCGCTGTCCGTAACGGCGATTGTACTGCTTACAGGCAAAGAGCCGCAGGTGCTGTTTGACGATGTCAATGCCAACTGGAAATGGCAGGATGCGGTGGCCGTCAGTAGCGAATTGGCGGCTGTTTTAAACAAAGCGCTGAGCTATCGGCCTGGCGATCGCTTTCAGTCAGTCAGTCAGATGGCTCAAGCGCTCAAAACCGGCGTGATAGACGACGGGCTCACTGGCGTAGGGCGATCGCCTTCAGGGCTGCAACCCGACTCGCCTCGGCCCGTCCCGCCAATGTCTCAGATGAAAACAGTGGCCGTCGGTCGCCCCCATCCTGACCCCCGCACTTCTACTCAGGGCACACCGACCGTGAACCGGCCAGTGACGGCCCGTCAGCTAGATCCTATTGTCATGCCCTCTGAGCGAGAGCGCTCATCCCTACTGGAGAATCCGCTAGCGGTGGGCGGTCTGGCGGTAGGCTTGGCGGTGATCGCGGGATTTGGCGGCTGGGCCGTTGTGCAGTCTCTGGGTAATCCATCAGCGCCCACGCCCACGCTAACCTCCCTGCCGCCGCTGACCAGCGAGCCCACCCCGACCCCAACCCAATCTGCACCCAAGCCGGTGGAATATGAGCAGCAGCCGCTGGACTTAGTGCCAGGAGTGACCAAGCGCGTGCAGGGTAACATGCGCCAGGGCGACAAGGTGAACTATCCGCTCTCGGCCCAAGCCGGTCAAACCCTAACCGTCGAGCAGTTAGAAGAAGGCGTGTTGCTCAGCGTGCTAGGGCCAGATGGCGCGCCGATTAACCAACAGGCCGACAGGGTAGTACGGTGGGAAGGCGTGCTCGAAGAAGACGGCGACTATAAGATACAGCTCAGTCCGGTACGCGGCGTCAACAGCAGCGACTATCGGTTAGATGTGACACTGACTGAGCCAGTGCCTGAACCCACCGCTCCCCCTGTAGATCCAATCTCTGTAGACCCAACCCCGCCCGCACAGCCGGAAGTACGCTCTCAGCGCGTCTCTTTTCCCAGTGGGTCAGACGGCATACTGCTAGCCAACGGCGTGGGGCCAGGGCAAATTCGTCGCTACATAGTGAATGCTCAAGAGGGGCAAA
>JBBQAC010000375.1:0-2879 GCA_038315915.1 Phormidesmidales cyanobacterium | reverse complement strand
GTACAGCATCCCCATCGTAATCGCGCCAAACACCAGAGAAGTCCCCAGGTCTGGCTGCAAAAACACTAGCGCCCAAGGTACCGAGGTAATGGCCAGCGCTTTGATCATGCCAAACAGGGTCGACGCATCGCGGTCTTTCAGGGTCGCCGCCAGCGTGATAATTGCCCCAAGCTTAGCAAACTCAGAAGGCTGCACGTTAAACCCGAGAATAGGAATCCAGCGTTGCGCCCCCAGTCCTTCTGTGCCGATCGCCATCACTGCCACTAACGCAGCAATTGTCGCCGCATAGACAATCCATCGCCACTGGAGCAGCAGCTCGTAGCGACCGCGAGCAATCCACAGCGCTAGGGCTACACCGACCAATCCAGTTATTGCATGATTGATTGCAAAACCATTTTCGCCGGTATATTTCTGTGTGCTGCTAATCAACACACTGGCAAAAATAGTGACCCCTACTGGCAGAATAAACAGCAGCCAGTCAACGCCTTGCCAACCGTAAAGCAGATTTTTCCAGCGTTTTCGCACTAGCGAATGAGGTGAGTATGAGGTCATAGATCGGCTCAAATTCAGTAGCTAGAGGTTAGTTTTTATCAGTCTTAATTTTCGATTGCTCAGGTGAGCGCGGCAACCGAAATTTTGGCAGCGGTCTGCTTGGCAATGTCCATGAGGGCGATCGCTGCTGCCGACTCTGGCTGAGAGAGCACAATTGGCAACCCTGAGTCGCCGCCCTCTCGCACCGGCATTTCTAAGGGCACCTTACCCAGCAGGGCCACTCCCAGTTCTGCTGCCGCTTTCTCACCACCGTCTGACCCAAAAATAGCGTATTTTTTTTCTGGCATGTCGGGTGGAATAAAGTAGCTCATATTCTCAACCAGACCCAAAATAGGCACCTTTAGCTGCTCAAACATTTTCAGCCCGCGCCGCGCGTCACCTAGCGCTACCTGCTGCGGCGTCGTCACAATCACTGCGCCCGCCATCGGCACCGCTTGCGCCAGCGTCAACTGCGCATCGCCCGTCCCCGGCGGCATATCGACCACCAGGTAGTCGAGTTCGCCCCACTGTACCTGATACAAGAACTGACGAATCACCCCGTTGAGCATGGGGCCGCGCCATACGACTGGCTGATCTTTATCGATCAAAAAGCCCATAGAGACCATCTTTACCCCGTGGTTAAAGGCGGGCTCTAGCACCTGCTGCCCATTCTCGTCGCGCACGGTCATGTTAGCTTCGCTCAGGCCCATCATCGTGGGCGCATTGGGGCCGTAAATATCTGCGTCAATCAGACCGACAGCCGCACCTGTTTTTGCCAGGGCCACCGCTATATTGATAGCTACAGTGCTTTTGCCGACCCCGCCTTTGCCGCTGGTCACAGCAAAAATATTTTTGACGCCATCAATGCCTGTGCGGTCGGGCAACGCCTTTTGCTGCGGCGTTTCTGCGGTGACTTCAACCGCCACTTTTTCTACCCCAGGCAGAGTGCGAACTGCCTTTTCACAGTCTTCCACGATAAATTCGCGCAGTGGGCAGGCGGGGGTTGTCAGCACTAGCGTAAAGCTCACATCGCCACCGCTGACCTGCACGTCGCGGATCATGTTCAGTTCTACCAAACTTTTCTGTAGCTCCGGATCTTGAACGGGTTTGAGCACTTCTAGAACTGACAGTGTATCGAGCGTTTTAATCATGTTTAGTTGAAGCTGGCTGGGGAAAAACGGGGTGCAGTGAGGAGCGATCGCTCAGTCGGTGCGGTCAATTGAATAAACGCACTTAAAAATACTAACGCTCTAAGCGTTCTGCTTTAGAAAATATCTGTTTTGGGGTTAATGCGATACAGCCGCTGACGGGAGTTATGAGGCTGCAAGGCAGCTTGTTCGGCAGCTTCTACCAGGGCAGCAGCCACTCGCCCGGACTGAGGTCTCATCATCGGCCAGGCCAGAGGCGAGAGCCAACCGCTCAGCGTCATTGAGTATAGAACGCAGGTACCGCATAGGGTAGAGACGATGCGATAGGTCACTCGCTCTTGCAGTCCCGGCAGCGGAAATAAGCGAATGCTGAGCAGTTCGCCCGGCAGCACCCGCTCGACAAAAACCTGGGTAGAGAGCGGGAAATAGCGGCTACAGGCTCGATAAATGAGGCCAGGCTTAGCCCTCTGACCGTAAGGTGCATTGGTAGACTTGATCAGCGGATGCCACGAAGCAATGTCGGCTAGATCGGTTACGATTTGCCACAGCGTCTCGGCGGGCGCGGTGCTAGCTGCCCAGTAGCTGCTCTCGCGGGAATCTGAGTCGTCCCACACTCCCTGAGACCGTTGCGTTGAGATCGGCCCTATGCGCTTAGAAGTAGTCACCGCTAGACCTTGCCGCCAATCCAGCAGTGCCTGTAGTCCGCTTTTTATCCGAGCGAGCCAGCGAGGAAACCCTATTCGATTTTGCTGGAGTCGTGTCATAAATCAAGCATCACGCGCGATCATTATGTTCTTAGTTTACGTGATCGCCCTAAGGGTAGCTGTACCACCCTGGATAGGAAGCCTGTATCCAAATCTGCCAGCGGAAGCAAATACCAGCCGACAGCGGAATCCGCTTTTGTCACAGATTGTCACGCTCTGTTTTCAGAATGCAACAAACGCTTCCAAATCGTGTTTGACTAAGTGAAGAACTTGGAAAAAGTTCGTATGATTGTGATGAAATCTGCTCGTTTTTGGATAGTTATTTAACCGCTATGACGCTCTCTCCTGCAAAGGCTGTTCGCTCAGAAGCACCCACGCCGCCTGCTTTTCCGCCTGAGGGCTCCCGCCAGCGAGTCAGCGCCGCCTTTAAGAGCCTGCAAGATCGAATCTGCCAGAAGTTAGAAGCTGTTGACGGCACTGGCAAATTCACCGAAGA
>JBBQAC010000050.1:0-20478 GCA_038315915.1 Phormidesmidales cyanobacterium | reverse complement strand
TATTCTACGAGCGACAGTCGCACTCGGCTCTATGACCTGGCTGGCAATGATATAGCTGCCTTTGATGGCGACTTCCGCAGCTTCAGTGACTATGGCCATCGCCTCGTTACCTATTCTAGTAGCGACAGTCGCACTCGGCTCTATGACCTGGCTGGCAATGAGATAGCTGCCTTTGATGGCTCGTTCCGCAGCTTCAGTGACGATGGCCAACGCCTCGTTACCTCTTCTCGTAGCGACGAACGCACTCGGCTCTATGACCTGGCTGGCAATGAGATAGCCGCCTTTGATGGCGACTTTTACAGCTTCAGTGACGATGGCCAACGCCTCGTTACCTATTCTAGTAGCGACAGTCGCTCTCGGCTCTATGACCTGGCTGGCAATGAGATAGCTGCCTTTGATGGCTACTTCCGCAGCTTCAGTGACGATGGCCAACGGTTCGCTGTCTATTCCCCAAAAGACAAAAGCTCTCACTTTTACAATCTTGCCGGGCAACTAGTCGGGCCAAACTCAGTCAAGGGAGCCTTTAGCGAGTTTTCGCCCGATCAACAATATTTTGTTACGACCGCGCTCAGTGAAGACATCAGCCTGGTTTACGACGCTGCTGGCAAGCTACTGGCCGAATATCCGGGCTCTGTATTCGAGGAAGGCGACCTTGGCTTTACCCCAGACGGCACCCGCCTCGCCACCAAAACCAACGATGGCCTCTACCACATTTGGCAGCTCGATAACGGCCTAGACGACTTACTAGCCAGCGGCTGCGACTGGGTAAGACCCTACCTACAGGCCAATCCCGAAGAAACAAGAGCCGCCTTCTGTCGGTAGGCTATTGCGTATTCAAGCAGTAGGCAAATGCCTCGCCAGAGCGTTTCTCAGATTTCACTAAAGCTAACTTTCTTCCGCTTGCAGCCTGCCTTTCTTGACAATCAGCAAATGACTACGGGGAAAGTATAGCGCTGCTTTGAAAAGCGCACCAGTTGCGCGCCTGAAGAACCAAATGCTGAGGATTATGCCTCTTAGCTCTAATTTCGGCCAAAAGTGAGGTTTTCGAGACTTTGTCCAGGAGGCAAGTCGATAAAGACGCGATCACCTGCCTGCAAACCATCGAGTACCTGAATGCGATCGCCCACCTGAGGGCCGAGCACCACCGGCTCCAACTGTGCCTGCCCGGTCTCATTCGGCACGAGCACGCCGGTCTCGCCGCCCTGCGTAATCACAGCGACCGCCGGAATCACCAGCGCATCGGCGAGCTGATCGCCCAGGAAAGCAACGGTTGTATTCATATTTGAACGTAGCTGGTCGGTGCCGCTCAGCAGGCGAATGCGTACCTGAAAAACGGTGACATTCTGGCGCTCAATGGCTTCTGGGGCGATCAGCTGCACCACCCCTTTGAACGTTTCATCCGGAAAAGCGTCGGCCTGAATTTCAACAGACTGACCCACTTTAATGCGGTTGACATCCGCTTCAGGCACTTCGGCGACAACTTCCAGGCCGCTGGCGATCGCGACAATGGCCGTCGAAGTCGCAGAGGTCACCTCTGAAGCCGTAGCCGTCGGCGTGACAAAAGCGCCCTCAGCCGCAAATCGCTGGGTAACAATGCCGTCAAAAGGAGCCCGAATTTGGGTATCGCTGAGCTGCACCTGTACGGCCTGAAGCTGCCCTTGCGCGCGAGCTAACCGGGCTTCGGCCTGAGCAATATCGGTCGTGTCGCTGCCATTTTGCTGATCGATCAGGCGCTGATCGGCTTCATCTACGCGGGCAATGGCCTGATCTACCCCGGCACTGGCGCTACGAGCGTCGTTCACGGCCCGGTCTAAATCGCTGCGAGCGATCGCACCCCGGTCGAACAAGCTGCGGTTGCGGCTGAGGTCTTCTTCAGCCAGTACCTGACGGGCGCGGGCCTCTTCAAGCTGAGCGCGGGCAGCTTCTACGGCGGCGCGCGCCTGACCAATATCGGTCGCAGAAGACCCTTCTAGAGCGTCGTCTAGCTGGGCCTGAGCTTCGGCTATGCTGGCGCGGTTTTGGGCAATTTGAGCGTCGAGTTGTTCGTTATCCATCCGGGCAATAAGCTGGCCCTGGGTAACCCGGTCGCCCTGCTCTACATAGAGTTCTTGAAGAATCCCGGCTGACTTAGGGCTGAGGTTAACGGTACGAATCGGTTCTACGCTACCGCTAGCAGTAATGCGAACGGTCAGCTCTGTCAAAACAACGGGCACGGTGAGCGCTTCAAGGTCATAGTTCGGGCCACGGCGAGAGAGCACAAAGGCAATCGTCCCTGCGGTGATCAGGCCCACAAGTCCCAGCCCAATGAGCCAGAGCTTAGGGCGCTTAATCCGACCAAATAAGGGCAAACGCATGAGGTAGTAGCAAAAGATGAGCGCTGTCAGTAAGCCGGGTGAAACTCAACGACAGACAAGATATTCATTGTAAAAGCAGATCGCTTAACTGTGAAGAATCGTGGCGATCGCTCTGCTCACGACAATGCCCTCTAATCAGGCTTCTGACCGATTAGAGGGCATTGAGGAAAGCGCTAGCAAATGCAACGCTTCAGCCAAAATTAATGGCTGTGGCTATGCTCGGCGTGAGCAGGACTCTTCTCAACAGACTGTTCGGGAGCCTCATGATCGCCGTGGGTGTGACCCGCGTGAGCGGCATTTGCCTCATGACCGTGATCATGACTGTGAGCGCCGTGGCTGTGGGTGCCATTGCTGTGATGACCGTGGTTGTGGTGACCGTGGTTATGGTGAGCTTGGCTATGAGCTTCAGCAACTCTTAGAGCAGGATTGACCGTCATGGGTTCTGCTTCTAGCAGCGCCTGAATTTGGCCATCAGCCCAGTCAGCGACCATCTGCATAAACTCAGGATGATCGTTCACGCAGTCCATTTGGACATAGGTGACTTCGGGATGCTTACGGCGCAGCTGATGGATAATGTGATCTACATCCAGCAAGGTCTCGTGGTTTTCGGTGGCAAAGCCGATTGGCATCATCACCAGCGCGGTTGCGCCCAGGTCAATCAGGTTTTTACCGGCGAGGGTGACGTTGGGCTGTGTCCAGTCAATCAGTGGCGTGTCGTGGTTGAGCCAGCCAATGGAAATTAGCGGGTACTTGTAGATCAGCTTTTCGCGGACGGCTTCGTAGAGCTTTTGGCTCTCGTCAATGCCGGAGGTGAAGCCCTTTGCCTTGTGCGGGCAACCGTGGTTCATCAGGACGATGCCAGTTTGCGAAGGCAGGTGGGCGACAGCGAGCTGTTTTTCGATTTTTTCTTCGACCAGATCGGCCAGCAGGGTGATGTAGCGATCGCGGTCATAAAAGGAAGGAATATAGCGAGTACCCTGTAGCCAGTGCTCACCGCGACCTGCCAATTTAGTCAGTGCGTCGTTTACCTGCTCTACAGCGATGCCGCTAGTAAAAATGGAATCGACCACCAGCAGCGGGTAAATCAGAAGCTTGGTAAAGCCTTCGGCTTTGACCGTAGCCAGCACTTGCTCGGGCAGATGAGGGGCGCAAAAGTTAAAGGCTTTGAAGACCTTGACGCGATCGCCCCAGCGCTGCTGTAAGCACTGCTCGACGCCAGCGCGCTGATCTTCAAAAATGGCATTGTGTGGCGACACGAATTTGTCGTGCTGGTGACTCCACTCATGCAGGTCAAAAATGGCCAGCAGCTTTGCTAGGGGCGGATATATCCAGGTCGGCACCGGGGCAAATTTGGCCGTTAGCAGGTTGAGCGCTTGCTCGTTGTAGTTGGCGAAGTCTTCGTAGCTTTCGACTTCGCCATAGCCCATGAGCAGCACAGCAACGCGGTCGTCAGCCTCAGCCACAGAGCTAGACGGGCGCGGCGATTGAATAGCGGTCATACAGTTATCTCGATTCTAGGTTGAGTCAGTTTTATGGGTTTGAGTTGCCCGCTTTCAGGGCCGGTTATTATCTAATTTTTTTACTAATTTTTTGCTTTCGGGTGTTTTTGCTCTCGTCAAAATTATATTCATTGTCAGGATCAGGCTAACACTGAAAAAGCAAGAGTATCATAGCCTACTCGAATGCTTAATAATCTTCTAAGCAATCTCAGGCGTCACGTCAACAAAGCCGCTGTTTCTCTATGGTACAGATGATTTTTGAGATACAAACTTTGGAAATCGCTTGTTTCTTTTTTTAAAGAGTTGTGCTACGAGATGCTTGCACTCACTCTTCCCAGAGACGTCTTCGCTTTTTGCCGCTCAGGCGCTGGTGAGTATCTCGCAGTAAGGATGGGATATCGAGCTGTTCGGGACACCTGGGCAGGCAGTCCCCGCAGTCGGTGCATCGGTCGCCTCGCCGCCCTGGGAACCAGTGCCCCGCATTTTCAAACATGCCGTAGCGGTACTGGCCAAAGGCGTTCATGTCATAGGCCACCGCCAGGTTACGCAGCCGCAGCACTTCTGGAATGTTGATTACTTCCGGGCAGGGCAGGCACTGGTGACATTGGGCACAGCGATCGCTCCCTAAAACATCCCGCTGCGTTCGGTCTAGCCGCTCAATTACCTGCCGCTCAGCCTCAGTGAGCGGGCCATCGTCAGTCATCGCTTGCAGCGGCCAGTCCAATTCAGCCGGGACAGCGGGGCCAATGCTCAAAGTGGTAATGCGCGGGTCGCTCAGCAGCCAGCGATAGTTCAGCAGTAGCGGATCGTAGGGGGCACAGAGCGCTTTGAGCTGTTCGGGTGGGGTGTAGAGCATTCCAGCTTTATCGGCAGGCGAAATGATGAAAATGCCCATGTCCTGTTCGTGGGCCTGCTTGATTGCTGAGGCATTGCGCTGAAGGAAGTAGCTGTAGTGCAGGTTAATGAAGGCGAAGGCGTGGGTGGCGATCGCCTGCTGAATCAAGTCCAGAGGCCCGTGTGTCGAAAACCCTACATGGCGAATGCGACCATCGGCCTGAGCGCGGGCCAGCGGTTTCAGCATATGCGCTTGCGCCCATGCCAAATGGACTGGGGTATTGATCCCGTGAATGGCCAGACAATCTAGATAGTGGGTTCCCAAGCGCTCAAGAGACGCTTCAATGGCGCGGTCAACCTCATCGCCGGTGAGGGTCGGCGTTAGCTTGCTGGTGAGTACAAGCTGCTGGCGCGATCGCCCCTCTATGTTCAAAGCGGACAGCGCCTGACCAATGTAGCTTTCGCTAGGGCCGTAGGTAGGCGCGGTTTCAATGTGATTAATGCCTCGGGCCAAGGCGGCTGCAATCACTGCCTGCGCATCTGCCGCTGAAGCAAACCGCATCGTGCCCAATGAAAAAACAGGCAGTCGCAGCTCGGTTTGGCCAAATCGGCGTTGGCGAGACCTCTCCCCTGGAGAATTGCGCTGACCCATAGGTTCCTGTATACCGTTCGTAGCTCCAGAGTCGCAGCTTTAGAGTCGCAGCTTTAGATAGAATGGCCCCGCTCGGCAAAGTCGGCGGGGCTGATGTCTGATAAGAAATGGTGGAAGGCTTCTTTTTCGGCTGCGTCGGCCTCTCTGTCTACGGGCATAGCAGCGTCTAGCACGACCTCCTCCATCACCCAAATCGGCGCATTTACCCGCAAAGCAACCGAGATTGCATCGCTTGGCCGAGCGTCTAGCTCCTTTTTCTTTTCGCCCTTGCCGCTGCCTTTAGAGACGGTCATCACGGCGTAAAAGGTACTGTCGCGCAGGGCATGAATGACAACTCGCTGTAGGGTCATGTCCCAAGCATTTAAAAGATTAGCTATGAGGTCATGCGTCATTGGACGAATCGGCTTTTCGCCTTCGAGCACTGTCTGAATAGCGCGGGCCTGCTCAGGAGAAATAAAAATCGGTAGCTGCCGTCGCTGGGAGCCGTCTCGCAGCAAAACGATCGGATTTCGGGATGCCGCATCGACTGCGATCCCTGCAACGCTCATCTCAATCATCGCTCAGCTCCTCAGATTCGCCGAATAAACCTTCACTAAACACGCGCTCCATTGACTGTCGCCTCAACCAACCTGTCAAAATCACCCTGTCAGCAATCCTACTATTGTCAATTTGTTTAAATCGGTGTTTGTTAATTCATTTGCCCATTTGGCCTTCGTCAGCCCATCTCAGTGGTCAGACTGAGCAGTCAGACGGCAGATTCTAAAGCCGACCCGACAAAATCCGAACGATACTGAATAGGATAACCTTCCAAAGTGGGTCTGGTCAGGCCAGTGCTCACATTTTGTATCCTCTTTTGCATAAACGCTTAAAAGCCAGCCCACAGACAACAGATTTTCATATAGTAGTCTTAGGCTAAAGTGATTTTTGTGAGAACTCAGCGTAAGATCAAAAATCTTTATCGAAAATATGGCGTGGACAGGGCGGCTGATCACAAGGTCGATACTGCCCTCTAGCCAGCCAAACCGCATCAGGCGATAGTTTATTTTGTTTACAGGACTCGTTCAAAGCGTCGGTCAACTACAGCACCTGGGCCACTACCAGCTAAAAATTACCTGCTCAACACCGCAAGACCCGGTGCTCCAGGGAATTGAACTTGGTGACAGCATCGCGGTCGATGGCGTGTGCCTGACGGTCGAAAAAATTTTGCTTCAGGGTTTCATTGCCTCCGCCTCACCCGAAACTCTAGACAAATCAACCCTGGGTAAGGTATTGGACAATGGCCGGGTGAATTTGGAGCCTTCGCTGCGGGTAGGCAGTAAAATCGGCGGTCACTTTGTTACTGGCCATGTCGATGGCATTGGGCAGCTAGAGGGGGCTGAACGGATTGCAAACGCCTGGGAAGTGCGCTTTAGCAAAGTCAGTCCCAAGGTTGCTCGCTACATTGTCAATAAGGGCAGCGTAGCGGTTAACGGCATCAGTCTGACCGTGGCAGAATGCAGCTTGTCAGGGGATTGGTTTTCGGCTGCTGTGATCCCGGTGACCTATGCCGATACTAATTTGCAATATTTGAGCCCTGGTGACTGGGTGAATTTGGAAGGAGATGTGCTGGGTAAGTATGTCGAAAAATTTAGTCGGGGCGATCGCCTTTCCAACCCATTCTCAGAAGCCAGCGACGACCCGGCTGTCGATCTATCGGCTACTTTCCTGGCCGAGCACGGCTATTTGTCCTAACCGAACGCTAAGGACAATACAGCGTTTCGCGGGTATCCCGTCCGGTCACAGGATTTGTGCCGCTGGCCGTTTCGCACAGCATGTTATTTACGCGCGGATCAAAGAGCACGTCGGTAAAGTCGGTATTTTCTATGATGGCACCGCGAAAGTCGGCGCTGATGACATAAGCGCCTTCTAACACCGCGTCTCTGAGATTAGCCCGAACCAGCGTCGCCCCGTCCAGCGTCGCGCCTCTGAGATTCGCGCCTTCTAAGTTGGCGCGATCCAGATGGGTGGTGAACAGCCGGACGCCTTCTAAGTTGGTATGGCTGAGGTCAGCTTCAGTCAGGTCAGCGCGGGTGTAGTCGTTGTCGGTAAGATCCTGCCCGGAAAAGTCTTGCTGACGCAGATTCTTACGGTCAAAGTTGGTGGCGTAGGCGGCGTCTCCCCCAATCAAAGCCAGCACCACTGACAGACCCAGCGATAGCCCTATAAGTGCCACCAGCTGCCACAGACGGCGCGACTTTACCCACCGCTTTACCCGCTCACCACTTGGGAGTACCGGTTGCTTTGCCATGTTTATTTGCGATCCCTTCAACGCTGCTTTTGTTTGAAGAGCCGAGGTTAGTCCCTGGCTACTCTTCAGAATTAAATCTTACAGAAGAAAGGGCTGGCTCTGGCTAGATCGCATAAATGTTCAAGCGTTATGCAGTCGGGAGAATAGACTTGCCTAACTCTTGCAACCGATGAAAAATCGGACGCTGAACATTTAGCACTGTACGGGCACAGTTGCGGCCCGGCATCCCCGAAATCGCGCCACCGGGATGGGTACCCGCGCCAGTGAGAAAGAGCCCTTCTATCGGGGTGGTGTAGTTGGCAATTTCTGGCAACGGACGGAAAAATACCATTTGATCGAGGGTCATGTCGATGTGGTAGTAGTTGCCTTTGTAAGCGCCAAGGCGATCGCCTAGCTCCGCCGGACTTTCTACGTTCCGGGCAATAATCGACTGCTTGATGTTCGGCGCGTAGTCGGCAAACTTATCAATTACGCGATCAGCCACCTGATTTTTAAGTTCGTCCGTCCAGCCAGTGCCCGCAAAGCCGGTGCCTTCCGCCCCGGCAATTTGATAGGGCGCAAAGAATTCGACCCACAGCGTGTGCTGACCTGCCGGAGCCATACTCGGATCGCGCATGGTCGGCACCACCGCATAAAAGGAAGGATCGGCGTCAGGGATATTGCCAATGGCAGGTTCCTGGTGAGCAATTTCAACCTGGCGCACTGAGTCGGCAATCAGTACCGAGCCGATCAGGTACTCATCGCGGTGGTTGTGCCCCTCAAAGCGAGGCGCTTCTGAGAGCGCACAGTCAATCCTGAGAATGGTCTCGTTGTTATTGACAATGCGGCGGTCTAGGCGCTCTCGCAGGTTTTTATCAACCGCGTTTATCTCTCCTGGCTCCATCAGCTGTAAAAACACTCGCTTCGCGTCAATGTTGGAGATCACGCCCTTCTTGGCCCGATATTCAACACCGTTTTCAACCTGTACGCCCACGGCCCGACCGTCATCTATCAAAATACGCTTGACGCTCTGATCGGTAAAAATTGCACCACCTTTGGTCTTCACTAGCTTTACCAATGCCTCGATCAGCGCGCCTGTCCCCCCTCGGGGTCTGGCCATGCCAGGATTGTGCCGCATGGACATCATCATCCCCCCGACCGAAATGGTCTTCTGCGAAGGCGGCGCGCCAAATTCAGAGGCGAGGCGAGCCAGCGGTGCCCTCAGGAATTCTGAATCGAAGTATTCTTCCAAAAGATCCTTCGGGCTCGTTAGCATGGTGCGGATTAAGTCGAGCGACTTATGAGGGCCACCCAGGATGCTGAATAAGTTTTGAATGCTCTTGAGATCGTAATTGCCCAGGATGTCAAAAATTGCCTGGGGCGGCGCGTTAAATACGGGCTGAATCGCCTTGGTAAATCGCTGCCAGAAGTTGATAAATTCTTCGTATTTTTCGGCATCGCGGCGGTTGAACTGAGCAATTTCGGCGCAGGTTTTCTCCAGCGAGCGGTGAGCCAAAAAGTACTTACCGTCGGGATGCGGACAAAAGACGGTGGGGTCGCAAAACAGATATTCTAGTCCGTATTTTTTCAGCTCCAGTTCTTCTATTACCGGGCCTAAGTGGATAAATTCGTGGTCGATGGCGCAGCGGTTAAACTTAAAGCCGGGCGCGGCGTCCGGTAGCGTTTCTTCCGTCGTGGCAGCCCCACCGGGAATCGAGCGTTTCTCTAGCAGAGCCACACTGTATCCGGCTTTGAGCAAATACGCAGCGCAGACCAAGCCGTTATGGCCCGCACCAATTACCACAAAGTCATACACCTGCATAAAAAGCGTCCTGGAGAGAATAAAGGACAGTCGTATAAAAACTGCTCATTCTTTATTAACGATTTTCTCAGCAGCTAGAGTCTGTCGGAATATAGAGATGATGCAAAGCTCTGATGATCTTCAAATCGGTCACTAGCGCTTTTGAGATTGTTATTAAGCTCCCGTTTTAGATAGCTCTTGTTGTGAGAAAACCCTCAAAGTTAGACCGTTAAACTGCTGCTGAATCGGCTTTGCGCTTTAAGCGACTGCCCCAAACCCGGTCTCACTCGGCCTTTATGTAGGCGATAGTTCCAGGTCAGCGTTTTATTTCACTGGATGCCCTGAAGGGTACTGCTGTTATTGGTATTAGGGCGATCATCCAGGCGGTGGGGCCGCTGATGGTGATTGATGGGGTGAACGATATGGAACTGGGTGAAGTCAATCATGCGCCTGCCGTGCTTGCCGGTGAGCAAAATGTCAGCGAAGCGGTAGTCCCAAAAGATATCTGCGGCAGTAAAGGTGTGGCGGGCGTGGATGGTTTGGGCCAGGGTTTCGTCGAGGCCGGTGAGGGTAACGATGATTTCGGCGCGATCGCGTTTCAGGGTCTCTGCGGTGTCGCCATCGAGCAGCCCGCCCGGTAGAACCTGGTGCATTGCTGTCCAGGATAGGCTGAATACGGGGGTGTGCGATCGCACCAGCGAAATATCGTGAAAGCGCCGCATGAAGTCGCCCTCATCGCTGTACTCGTCGCGTACCAGTGTCACCCATAGCTGAGCTTCTAAGATATAGTTTTTACGCTTGTTGGCCGTGCGAAACATCAGTGTCGGCACACTGTTGAAAGATGAAATTACCGCCACGTTGCTGAAGAGAATTCGCGCGGTGGGTAGGGAAAACCGGGCAAATACCAGCCCTGTTGTCGTCGCAATAAAAAATAGGCTCACCAGGGCCTCAACGACTACCAGCGAATGTGCGTAAAGGTTAGTCGGATACATCGCCCCGTAGCCGATCGAGGCCATAGTTTGGACGCTAAAGAAGAACAGCTCTAGAAAATACTCCGGCTCGTTTTCGCCCACAGTCGCAATTCCGCCGCTAGTGCTGTACGCCAGGGCAAACAGTGCATTCACCAGCAGGTACAGCAGGCAGGTGAGACTGACAAAAGCGGGCCACGGCATCGTCAGCAGCAGATGATAAATATCATCCCAGTAGGAATGCGGATCGCCAATTCGCTCGATTTCTGGATAGGCGCGATCGCCAATAAAAAAACGCTTTGAGGCGCGCCGAATCTGAGGCCGAAACATAGTTTCTCCTGAAGCAGAGGAAAATTGAGATAAAAAATGTGGCGCAGCGGGATCTGCGGCCTCAGCCTACAAGATAGCAACTCAGCCCAATTTGTTACAGAATTGCCTCAGAGAGTGCGGATGCCTCTATTGCCCAATAACATCCTATTTTGATACGTAGATGCGCCATAATAGCTCAAAAGCAATTGAAGGTTTGCCGTCACTATGAAACAGCTCGCTCGCAGTTTGGGTTGGGGCATCGGTGTCATGGCGTTCGTTCAGCTACCGGTTCAGCTATTGGTTCAGCGTCCGGGGCTCGCGAGCAGTCTAATGCCAGATGCCGTAGTCGAAAATCAGGCCGTGCGGGTCGATCAGACACTACTGGCGATTGCGCTTACCAGTCGGAGTCTGCGGCTCGGCGATGAGGGCGCAGATGTGCGCGTTTTACAGCGCTACCTGGCTCGTAACGGACTCTATCCTTTTGCGGTGGATGGCGTTTACGGGCAAGACACTGCAGATGCTGTCGCAACCTATCAGCGCATCCGCGATCTGCCTGCTACCGGTATCGCCAATGAGGAAACCCTGCGCGATATGGACTTTGACTTTTTGCCAGCCGCGTCGACCACAGCGGCTGCTCCAACCGCGTCGGCTAACCAGCCACGTTTAAGCGTGGGTGGTCTGGCCCCAGGCAGTACAGGCAGTGATGTGGTTGCTTTGCAGCGACGGCTGAATAGCCTGGGTATTCCTGTTTTTGTCGATGGCATTTACGGCTTTGAAACGCAGCAGGGGATTCGTACCTATCAGCGGGTTCAAGGGCTCAGCGTTACCGGCAATGCCGATAGCAAAACCCTGGAGTCAATGGGCTTTTCTGCCCCCAGCTATCCCTATGTCGCTGCTGTTATTGCGGACGAATCTGAGTTAGCCAGGGTTCGGCAATTTTTCCCTGACGCTTTTATCGACAGAGATCGTCGAGGCCGGTTTATCAATATCGGCAGCTTTGGTGAGCGCTTTCCAGCCGAAGCTCGGGTCGATGCTGCCACGGCTCGGGGCTTTAACACTCGCGTACTGTATCGCTAGGACTGGGTATCGCTAGGATGTCTGCGAATAAGACTGCGTCAGGATAGTCGCAACCTCTAATATCAGCGCTCGGCCCAGGCGCTTGAGCAGGGCCCGGTGAGAAAGGGGTTGAGCCGCTATTTCATTGGCTTGAGCGGCTGTCAGGTACCGATAGTACAGTTCCTGAGTTCGATATAGTGCAACCGGCAGGCCCAGCTTTGGGCCTAGAGAAATTAGCCGCTCCAAACCCTCTACAGCGCTCTCAAATTCGCGGTAATGGACGGGGATGGCCTGCAAAGTCTGCGAAAGCCCCTGGTAAACCAGTCGCTCCAAAATCGGAGATGCGCCCGGTAGCTTGAGTTCGCAGCGAAAGTGGTGGGCCTCGGTGGCGATGCCTTCTAGTTCAGCAATGCGGCCCACGGTGATTTTGAGCAGGTCGCCATTGGGTTCGGCAATGTCCTGTTCTAGAGAGCGGATGACGTCTAAAGCGCGGTGGCTTAAGGTGATGTCAGCAGCGACTTGCAAGGCTTGAGGTACAGCAATGCGATCGCGGTGAAACGCCATCAGCACACCGTAGTTTTCCCGGTACACCTGCTCATAGAGCTGGTCGAGCCGCTGTAGTGTCTCCTGATTGAGCTGCTGCATAATTTGCTGGCGCTCCTCAGCTAACAGGTCTTGCAGGGTATAGGTCGGGCTGAAGTACCGGGTAATAGCCAGCACGCTCTGAGCGATACTGGTGCTGGTGAAAGCGTCAATCACCGCTGATTTGGCTTTGCTGTAGGCCGCTCTGCTAGGAAAAGTTTGAACGCCACAGTGAAAATCCCAGCCGCCCAAATGCAGCACCGCAAAGGCGAGTACCGTCGTCTCTTGCGTCATCACCGAGATCACTTCGACCTGCCCTACTGCCAGGGCCATTGCGCCTAAGGGCTGTTGGTAGTAGTCCTGGCGATTGAGCATGTAGCAGTAGAGTGGGTGCTGCTTGCGGTGAGAATTAAACAAAGAGCCCATGGCATAGTGAGCTACTACCTGCTCCAGGCTGACCTGCTGAGGCTGTACCTGCTTGAGGTAGACGCCTGCGCCAGTTTCAAAGTAGCTGACGTTACTGGGGGCAGCTTCGAGTCGGCCAATGAATTCGGCTTCTAGGTAAGTTCCTGAGACCGTTTCGGCAAGCTCAATGGCGCGGGCCGCGTAGTGCAGAATTTGAGTGCCTTCAGGTCTTGAAATCTCGTCGAAGAACCAGCCGCAACTGGTGTACATCAGCAGGGCATGACGCTGCATTTCGAGCAGTCTCAGGGCTTGGGTACGCTCGGCGCTGGTGAGCTGATGGCTTTGATGATCGGTGAAGAACTGATTGAGTGTGCGGGCGGTGCGATCGCCGATCACGGCTATGTAGTCGTTACGAGCCGTCCAAGGATCGGCCAAGAGCGGTTCTGCCAGCTTTTCATAAATTGCGCTGAGGCGATCGCGCAGCCAATCGAGAGACTCTCGCAAGGGTGCCCGCCACTGTTGCTGCCAGCCGCCGCCGCCGCCACAGCCACAGTCTCGCTGCCAGCGATCTACCCCATGAGAGCAACTCCAAGCCGTTACGGGCTTGAGCTGTACCTCCCAGGTCGGTGGGCAAATACTGAGATAGTGAGCGTAGCTAGTCACCTGCCAACCCCGCGTTGGAAACTCGTAGGTGACCGCGTAGGCCAGTGCTTTTTCTGCCCCAGCCCGATGATGGCCGAAGGTTTCGCCGTCGGTCGCGACTGAAATGAGCTGCGATCCCAATGGAGAATGGCCGTTGTTTTCCGCCGGATTTTGATCGCTTTTGGTCAGGTCTGAGGACTCCATCGGCCTCACAGCCTGCGCTAGCCTGTCTGCAAAGTTTTGGGACGAGCGCAGAATATCGTCAAAGCCCATGTCGCCAGAGATGGGGCCATCGTAAAAGAAAATGTCAATAAAGTTGCGGCCATTTGCCTGCACCGGCAAAAAGCAGCGATAGGGCCGGGTGGGATCGATATTGCCGTTACCCACTTCCTGCCACTCGTCGTAGCCATCGGCGCGGCCAAAGCGACGACAGCGGGCGGCTTGTGAAGGGGCCAGGACGATGAACCGAATGTCCTCGTTAATCAGGACAGCCAAGCTGTCGTTATCTACAGCAGTTTCGGCTAGCCACATGCCCTCGGGCTGGCGACCGAAGCGACGCCGAAAATCGGCAATGCCCCAGCGTACCTGCGTCACCTTGTCGCGGGGACTGGCCAGCGGCAAAATGATGTGGTTGTAAACCTGGGCGATCGCATTGCCATGGCCTGAATGGCGATCGCAGCTCAGGCGGTCGGCTTCTAAAATGCGCTGATAGGTCTCTAAGTCGTGGCGCTCCAGCCAGCTCATTAGCGTGGGGCCAATATTAAAGCTGATGTACTCGTAGTTATTGACAATGCGGACTACCTCACCGGCGTCGTTGAGCACGCGCGCAAAGGCGTTAGGCCGGTAAGACTCGTACAAAATCCGCTCATTCCAATCGTGGAAAGGGGCGGCGCTGGGTTGCCTGCCGACGACATCTAAAGAAGGATTCTCCCGAGGCGGCTGGTAGAAATGCCCATGAACACAAATATAAGTGCCTGTAGCCGCCGACTGAGTCGACGAGGCGGCAGCCTCTACAGCAGAGAGGGATTGAGACTTAACCATAGATCGTCATTCATCAAAGAACGGTTCAGGGGAGGGCCAATGTAGGGAGAAAACGTTTCGAGAAATCTACTGTAAAGGGGCCAGCCGTTTTGTTTTGCCAGCTATGAAACGGTCAAACTCCCGGCCTGATAGCGATCCCCACCATCAAGACTGTCAGTATGAGAGCAGGTAAAATTCAGAAGCTAGCGCCAGTGTAACTGCATCTTTCTGAAAAGAAAAGAAAAATGAGTCCTGAAGCATTACGGCGAAAAAGGTTTAAACAAGATCTTTTTTCAACAAGGTTATGCCGGTAGGGAAGAAGAGAAACTCTTTTTGCTAAAAATCATTCGGCAGGGTGTCTCCTGATTTCTGAGCAGTATGGGCGGTATTCTAGTTCAGTGCGTTTTCATATGAACCCAATGCCTCGCTCAAGACCTCTATCGGCTAGTAGAACACCTGAGGTGACCGTTCGTGGCGTCGTTGTGGCGGGGCATCAGGTCGCCTCTGGCCTTGCTGAAAACAGTCCCTATCCTAGCGGCACTATTGCAATGCAGTCGCCTCATTTTCTAGCGCTGGGCGTTGATTTGGCCGCCTTTTATCCGGGCACGCTGAACGTTTCCATCGCTCCTCACCGCTTTGCGCTGATCCCCCGGCGGACGCTCCATCAGGTCAAATGGTCGCCTCATCATGCCGCTGAGAGCTTCTCCTTTGTCCCGGTTCGTCTGCGCTGGCAGCAGCAATCCTATAGCGGGCTGATCTACTATCCCCATCCGGAAACCAAGATCAATCATTTTCAAGACCCGGCGGTTTTAGAGCTGCTGCTGCCGGCGATCGCCTCAATTACCACGGGTAGTCCGGTAATTCTCACAGCCAGTGCCAGCGAACTTATAATAGAGTCATAGCCTCTAATGTACAAACAGACCCTATGACGCAGCCCAATATTGACACGCTCGCCCAGCAGCTTGAGACCGGCGATTTAAAAGATCGCAAGCTGGCGCTGGCTGCTCTGCGAGATGTCCCGGCAGAACAGGCTGTCCCGCTAATTAAAAAGGTGCTCAACGACAAAAACGAGCAGGTGCGCTCTATGGCCATTTTTGCGCTGGGGATCAAGCAAACGGACGAATGCTACCCTCTGCTGGTGGAGATTTTAGAAAGTGATGCTGACTACGGCATTCGCGCCGATGCCGCTGGTGCACTGGGCTATTTGGAAGATCCTCGGGCGTTCGGTCCGCTGGTTCATGCGCTGTACGAAGACGTAGACTGGCTGGTGCGCTTCAGCGCGGCAGTTTCACTGGGCAATCTCAAGAATCCCGAAGCTCACGACGCGCTAATTTCAGCGTTAGACAGTAAGGAAGTGGTGATTCAGCAGGCGGCGATCGCTGCCCTTGGTGAGATCAAAGACCTCAGTGCGATTGACAATATCTTAGCGTTTGCCCAGTCCGATGACTGGCTGGTGCGTCAGCGTCTGGCTGAAGCCCTTGGCAACTTGCCGAGCGAAAAAACCACTTCCGCTCTCCGCTATTTGGCTAAAGACGAGCATTCTCAAGTGGCTGAAGCGGCGATAATCTCTCTGGAGAAACTAGGTGAGTCTGACTGAAGAATAGAAGGCACTGTACGGCATTTGCCTGTGTGCGTGTTGACAGCATACAATTCTTCCCCAGTTGGACGGTAACCAAGGAAGAGCTGAGCAAAGAGGTTCCACGCTAAACGCAGACTTTGTCTGTACGGGCAGTATGACTGTGAACGGATTGATAGCTAGGCTGCTATCTAGTAATATATGGCGGTCTGTATCGGAGCGGCCAGCCATATGAGCACTTCAAAACACTATTGTTTTTGCACTCTTGCCATTGGTAGGCGCTATCGCACACACGCAAAAATGCTAGCAGAAGACATGCAGAGGTACGCGCCTACAGCAGCTTTTATACTGCTAAGTGATAAACCTGATGAATTTAAGCAGTATCCCAATGTCCGAGCCTTCTCTCATCGAATACAAAGTGTCAAGGGTTATCACGACAAACGCTTTGTAATCGAAAAAGCACTATCGCTGTACGAGTCGTGCATCTTTGTCGATTCTGATATTCGAATGCTGGGCCCCGTTCCTGAAGATCTTCCTTTTTTACCAGGTATCGTCGCCCGGTACGGTTGCGGCATCATAAAGCATAATGCAATTATCAAAGTAAGAGACTCCTTTAAGCCGATTCAAGAGGTAGCTAGAGCACTACAGCTAAACTTAGAAGATGTCCTGTGGTTTCACGAATTCATGTTTTCAGTTAGCAGACAGCAGGGAAAGGAAAAAGATTTCTTCCGGCTGTGGCAGTCGATCTCTTACTATTTGGAGTGCAGAGGTGTGTATGGCGGAGAGGGTAATGCTATGGGGTTGGCCGCTGCCAAATCGGGCTTTGATATAAACTTTCACCGGCATGATTTTTTCCCATCTTTCAAGGACAATATCCATAAGGAAAAAATAAAAACTGGAAAAGCTGATTCTCAAGCGATGGCGGCTGAGCTCAAAATTCACCGGGAAATTGAGTATCCGCAGCGATCGCTCATTCAAAAAGTTGGTCGCAAAGTTAGTCAAAACGCCACTTTTTATTACAGATTGCTTCGTCTACGAGTTCAAGCGTCCAAAGATGCTCAGTTTCGAGCGTTTGCAGCTATGAATAGTGGGGTGGAAAAGTAATAGTTGACTGAGTGCATAATGACTTCAGCGCTCAAGCGCAAGCACATCAAGCGCGGCGAGCATTGCGCCACCTACAATCAGCAGGCAGGCGAGCCATACTGACCGGCTTGCTTCTGCTAGGCCGCAGGCGATTAGGAGAACTGTCGATAGTAGCGGGGTGAGATAGGAGAGTGTTCCTAATATTTTAATGTTGCCGTGCTTGACGCCGTAGTCCCAGGTGAAAAAAGCCAGTCCTACCGGCCCTAGTCCTAAGCCCAGAATGGCAAACCAGGCCGAGCCCACCGGCCACACCGTCGGTTCAAATAGAAAGTGACAGCTCCAAGCCAGCACCGCAGTTGCGCCGCAAAACCCACCGACGGCGCTAGTTGGAATCGCACCGAGCCGACGCGATAACAGTGAATAGCTCGACCAGATTAGGGCGCAGGCGATCGCTGCCAGGTAGCCCAAGGTGTACTGGCCCTCGAAGGTGAGCTGTTGCCCCTCAGTTACCAGCAGGATGACGCCCGCAAAGCCAGCGATCGCTCCTACTCCATGAAACCACCGCAGCTTTTCACCGGGCAGCAGGGCCGAGAAAAACACAATCAGCAGCGGCCATAAGTAGGCAATCAGGCTGGCTTCTACTACCGGCGCGTGACTCAAGGCGATGAAGTAAAAGAGATGATAGCCAAAGAGCCCAGTTACCCCTAAAGCCCAGACAGCACCAGGTAGTTTCAGGTGTTGCCAGAAACTGCTGCCGTCTTGGAGCCAAGCTGCTGCACCGATGCAACAGGCGACTGTAAAAGCCATCGCCGTGAGCTGAAGAGGTGGTACTGCGCCGCTAAGCTCTGTCAATAGCGCTAGCGTTGCCCACATTAAAATAGCGGTAGCGCCAATAAAAGTAGGGCGCTGATCGGTAGCAGGTCTCTCCATAACAGTCTCTAAAACGGTACTCTAAAATGGTAGTTATTTTGGCTGATTAACAAACGTCTTTTATCTCCATTTTTCAAACTGTTCAGCCGGTAGCCGTTCAGGTGATTGTTGTTTTGTCAGCAGCGGTAGTGTGAGCAGTCCTAGCAGCGTCACACTACCGGTCAGCAGCCAAATAGCCCAGCGGCTGGGTCGGTATGCGCCGCGCTCGATCTGTAAGAACACCTGATTGTAGCGCCAGGCTGCCAGCACGATAACGGCAACGCCGAAGCAAACTAGCCCTACTCCCAATCCCTGAGAATTCGTCTCTGTAGCAGGGTCAGAGGCTTGAAACTGATGAATAAAAAGGCCAAAGCGGGCGATCGCAAAGCCAAAGCCAATCAGCGCGATTGAAGTGCGTAACCAAGCTAGAAAGGTACGCTCATTTGCCTGATGTTCTCGCTGACGATCAGGCGGCTTGCTGGGGGGGTGAGCCATTGATTGGGCGGAAATCCTATTGAGGGAGTACGGTCATCCACCCATACTTTAGAGGAAAAAAGCCAAGCTGAGAGAGACGATGGCGTTGACAAACGATCTGCTTTTTCTCTTAAACTAGGCTTAATATAAGGCCAATCCTCCTTTGTAAACTCCCACAGCGCTGCTTATGCAATCTTTGTTCGATCAGCTAGCGACCGTTTGGATAAAGACGGTTCATCCCCGAGTCACCTCCTTTGTCGCCTTTTTTGGCGTTGTCTGGCTGGGAGTTTGCGCACTGACTCTGTATCTTTTGGCCCAGCTTTCAGATAATGTTTTGGAACAGGAAGCTTTCGCCTTCGACAAAAGCGTTCTATTACACATTCATCGGCTATCTAGTCCGGGGCTCGATGGGCTGATGGCCAGTGTTACCCGGATTGGCGATCCGAGGACGGTCGTCCCACTGACGGCTATTATTTTCGGCGTGCTGTGGTGGCGGCGGTACCGTCTGGAGGCTCAGTTTTTTGCGCTGAATGCTTTTGGCGGTGCAGTCTTAAGCTATGTATTAAAGCTGGCTTTTAGTAAGCAGCGGCCTCAACTCTGGAACTCACCGATTGTCGAGACGACTTTTAGCTATCCTAGCGGCCATGCGCTGGGCTCTGTTGTTCTGTATGGGTTTTTGTCGTATATTTTGGCAACGCTTTATCCTCGCTATGCCCGTGCTTTTTACAGCGCTGCGACTTTGCTGATTATCGCCATTGGATTCAGTCGGCTGTACTTAGGCGTTCACTGGCCGACAGATATTATCGCTGGATATGGCATTGGCTTTTTGTGGATCACTGTTTGTATCAGTTTGCTGCGGCTCCGGCGAGCGAGATCTGCGTAGAGCCTGGGGGAAAAGTCTCTTGAAGTTCGGCTTAGATCGGTATGGGTTGAAGCTCTGTATCAAGCTATACTGGGCTATCAATTTTTATATGCTTGTTCAGCAGGTTATGGTATAGCAGTTGCTATGGCAAAGTATAGAAAGCGGCGATCATCTCAGCTTGTGTATGAGCTTAACGATCTTGTCCGGGGCGTTTGCGGTGGGTTTCTCTTCGGCGTGCCACTGCTTTACACCATGGAAGTTTGGTGGGTCGGGTCTTCAGTATCGCCGCCTCGACTGCTATTTGCGCTGCTCGTAACTTCGGCGGTAGTGTATTTGATCGCTCGCACGGAAGGGTTTCGCAAGGCTAAGGCAACCACCGAGAAAGAGGCGATCGCCGACGCGGTGGAAGCGATGGCAATCGGGCTATTGTGCGCTGCGGTGATGCTGATTGTGCTGCAACAGGTTACCTTTGAGACCCGGCTGAGCGAGGCAGTCGGTAAGGTGATTTTCGAGAGCGTACCGTTTTCACTCGGCGTTGTACTAGCCAATCAGCTTTTGAACGATTCGGATGCAGAAGAGGCGCAGCCGGCAGAGCACACCAGCGCGAAACAGCCCGGACTGTCGGATCGTTTTTTTCCGCAGGGTAACTTAAACGAGACGGTAGCAGATGTCGGTGCGACTCTAATCGGCGCGACTATTGTGGCTTTTAGTATTGCGCCTACTGATGAGGTGACTGTCCTGGTGTCGGTAACTCGCGGACCGTGGCTGATGATGACAGTCATCGTTTCACTGGTGATTTCCTATGGCATCGTCTTTCAGGCAAATTTCACTCGTCAGGGGCAGCGCCGATTACAGACAGGTCTGTTTCAAAGCCCTCTGAGTGAGACCGTTTTCTCCTATCCTGGTGTCACTACTGGCAGCGGCCTGTATGCTGTTGTTTTTTCGGCAGGCTAACCTCAGTATGCCCTGGGACATGGTGTTCCGCCAGATATTGGTATTGGGACTACCGGCAACAATCGGCGGCGCAGCAGGCCGATTAGCCCTATGAGCTATCAGCCACAGAACGATTCAGAAAAAGCTTCCGCAGACGATCTGAAGAAGCGCTCCTTGCGGCAGTCTGAACCACTGCCTAGCTCAGCTCAGTCGCTCGCTGAATGGATTAGCTTTTTGCTAGCGTCGGCTATTT
>JBBQAC010000172.1:0-9785 GCA_038315915.1 Phormidesmidales cyanobacterium | reverse complement strand
GGTCTCCGGCATTTGCACTCACGTCGCCGCTAAGGTCGCTAGTCATACGCTTCGTATTCTGCTAAGACAGCACTTTGGCATTGATGTGCTCACTTTTGAGCAGCACCCTGTCCGAAACAGATTTACACTCACATAAGACGTGATATAGTTTTTTCTTATGAATTCGCACTCATAACTGGCTTCTATTTGCGATTTGCAAACGTGTCATGTTGACGAAACTGCCTTTTTATACGCGCAACATAGCAGAATTAATAATTATGATTCGTTTTTGCTTTCTTTGCTCAACTCATTGACGTTCCGCAAGAGGTTATAGAGTTCAAAATTGAGATAAAAATTCTTCTTCGACACCTATGCTTTTGTAACAGGCCAATCCTCACTAACTTATCCAGGTACTTCGATGCTGTCTGCCGCGTTACTTGTAGCTCGTTCATCACAAATTCGTTTTTCTGGGTTGTTGCTCAAAACAGATCAGCTCAGCCAGCGTCCTAAAGCTATCCCCATCTAAGCGATCGCCAATGTCATGAACAGGCCCTTTAGTGGCATCGTAACTCTCTTCAAAAAACAGGTGGAGCTGATACAATTCAGCACCTTCCACCACAAAGTGATGCTTTTGACATCTGTAATAAACTCTTATAGCAGAATGGCGTTGTCAGAAACTTGGCCGAAAGGGGTGATCACAGCGGATGAAATAGCCATGATCAGTTTTAGAGCTTACAGCGTATCCCTGCTGCAAAATTTGAGCAATAGACTGCCCTCGCCTATAGTCCGCCAACATCTCTTGGGCAGGACTGTATCGATGCTGGAGCATGGTTCTCAACCTGTTCAGACGAATTTGGTCAGGTTCATCGGTGAGTACCGTGCCAACTGCTTCAAACACTTTCCCGGCTTCAGAATAGATTTGCTCATCTGCAAAACCCATCTGCGCCGAGCGCTGATGTAGCCTGGTATCCGGTATCGTCGCCCGCCCCGTCAGGCGCTCATCGAGTACCAGCCCTTTGAGCAAAGCAAACAAGCACCCGTATAGCTCAAAATCACCACAGCTATCGAATGACTTAAACTCGATGCGGCCCACTTCAGCCGGTATGCGGGCAATTTGAGTGAGCGAAGGATTCGAGTCAATGAGATCTATTTCACTTGCTAAAAACACCATGGCAGCTGGTCTGGGGCCAGTGCGGTAAAAGGTACGCGCAGAGAGGCCAAACCAGGCGTCGCCCTGATAAAAGGGAGAGCTATAGCTAAAGGGAATAATAAACGGACTGTAGTATGTCAGCTTGCGCCCAATGTCGACGAGTTGGGCGGCTGTCAGTCCCTCGGCAGATAGGTCTAAATCTGGCCCCTGAGTCAGCATGGGAATGTGGGCCGTATGCATTTCTGGCGATTCTTGCCGCCGCTGTTGTTCAAATGCATTCAGCGGTGGATCGGGAATAAACTCACAGCGGTAGGGATGAAAGCTAGTTAAAGCAGGTGTAAAACCGGCTTCTCTCGCCTGAATACGCAGTTGTTCAAAACTTGCCTTGAGCTGTGCGACTGACCCTCCTATGCTCTCTTGTACCGTCGTCCGAATCTCAATTCCCTTAGGCGGACAGTCTGTCACTTCCCCGGTCTGCGAGAAGCGCTCAAATCCTTCTATGTACCAGCGCTTCAGCTTAATGCCCGCATCGCCAACTCGCAATTGAGGATAGTCCTGTTCGTACCAGGGCAGCTTTGCTACAATCTGATCAAATTCTGCGAAAGCGGTATTCGCGAAGTCAGCGAACTGACCATCGGATCGCAGAAAAGCGACTTCATGCTCTATGCCAAACTTAAAATTCATAGTATTCAATTCCGTTTAAAGAGTTGTCGATTTGGCCTTCAAGCGGGGGCAACTTGGGCGGCAGCACCTTCAAAGCTACCGGAGCCGTAAACCAGGAAAGCCCGAGCAGATCATGTGCTGAAACCGATGCGATCGCAAAAGCAGTCATCCAGGATCTCTTTAAACGGTGCCTGTTTTCTTCATGTACTTTTCTCCCCAAGTTCGCAAACTAGAGATAACGGGTTCGAGCGATCGCCCATACTGCGTCAGTGAATACTCCACCTTCGGCGGCACCTGCTTATAAACCTCACGATGAACAATTCCCGCTTCCTCTAGCTCTCTCAAACTTAGCGTCAGCATTCGCCGGGTGATGCCCGACATCAGCCGCTGAAGCTCACCAAACCGCCGCGTATCTTGCAGCAAATGGTACAAGATGACGCCCTTCCACTTACCACCAATCACATCTAACGTTGCTTCTACCGAACAACTATACTTTGAAGCACTCTTCATCACAGCTCCTGCGTGATAGCCCTTTAGTTACATTTTTGTACCTACGTTACAGAAATGTGCGTACTTGTATTTTCCTACCTTATCATTCCATACTCTATTCAAGCCATTCATCCTGAACAATAAACCAGGAAAACAACATGAAAGCAATGCTTGTCAGTGAATTTGGAGATAGCTCTGTTTTTGTCCAGTCCGACTTGCCCAAGCCAGCGGTGAAGAAAGGACATGTGCTCATTCGTGTAGAAGCCTCAAGTGTGAACCCAGTAGATTACAAAATCAGACGCCACGGCCTACCGTTCGCACCTGACTTACCGGCTGTACTGCATGGGGATGTTGCTGGCACAGTCGAAGCGGTGGGTGAAAGGGTTGAGAATTTTCAGCCGGGTGATGCAGTTTATGGCTGCGCGGGCGGGGTAAAAGGTCAAGGCGGGGCACTGGCAGACTACATGCTGGCAGATGCTCGACTGATTGCGAAAAAACCTGAAAGCCTCGACTTCGCGGCAGCAGCGGCCCTACCTTTAGTGACAATCACGGCCTGGGAAGGGCTGATTGACAAGGCAAACATTCAGCCAGGGCAGAGTATTCTCGTTCATGGCGGGACAGGCGGGGTGGGGCATGTCGCGCTTCAGTTTGCCAAATGGCGCGGCGCACATGTGACAGCAACGGCCTCGACACCTGAAAAATTGCAAATCGCTAAAGATCTCGGTGCAGATGAAGTCGTGAACTACCGCGAGGAAACTGTCGCTGGCTATGTAAACCGGCTCACGGATGGTGCAGGCTTCGACGTTGTATTTGACAGTACCGGCGGCAGCAATCTCCCCAACTCTTTTGAAGCTGCAAGGCTTAACGGCACCGTCGTGACACCTTCTTCTAGCCAAACCTACGATCTCTCCATCATGCACGCCAAAGGTCTCTCGCTGCACGTCGTATTTATGCTGTTGCCGATGCTGAAAGATGTGGGCAGAGAACGTCATGGCGATATTTTGCGCGAGGTTGCCAGCCTGGTAGATGCAGGACATCTTCAGCCCCTGATCGATAAAGAACACTTTACCTTTTCGCAAGTAGCCCAAGCGCACGACCGTTTAGCTCAAAACAAAGCGGTTGGGAAGATTGTGCTTACGCGTGGTTAGGGGGAGGCGATCGCACAAGACATTTTGCGACATCAGCGTCATAAGTGAATGTCCTTATCTACGAGCTGCCAGCACAATGGCAGAAAGTTCATGGAAGCTCAAGACAATGTCAGATTATTTTAGGGGTGCTGCTGTGAGTTTCAGGCTGGCCAGGCGGTTGAGGCTGATACCCTGCTCGGCAGCTTGAACAGCCAGTTCTAGGTGCTGCTCAGGCGGAATTCTAACCATGAATTTTCCGCTGTACTGTTTTTTAGAGAGTGGAACAGGAACCTCTTCACCGTTGGCAGTCAAATCGTTGAGGCAGTCTTGAACTAAGCGGACAATGCCGGAAAAGGTAGCTAGCTGAGTTTCATCGAGCCAGCTAAGTCCAGGGAATTCAGCACAGAGCCCCACAAACTCTTCGTCTTCTTCAGACCAAAAAACTCGGTAGGTATAAAGTTCAGAATTCATTACGTTGCTCCTAACTTTTCAATGGCGGCTAAAACTTGTTTGACGTGATACGGTTTCCCTTCCCCCTTTCCATATTTTCCGGATGCTGGCCATCTGACAGGCAGTACTATTATTAATACTATAATTGCGTTTTTACGACGTCCTACGCTCAGCGTTATAATCAGGCAAGGACTAATCTTTTGCCCTTGATACCATGTCAGTCAGTACTGAAGCAATCCAGCAAGACCTTACACAGTTAGACGACGAACAGCTCAAGCAAGTAGCTAATTTCATCGCCTTTCTGAAGTTTCAAGGAAAGTATCGCCGAATTGAGCTGCATCCAGAGCAGCTAGCTTCGCTCTCTACTGAATTTGCAGAGGAAGATCGAGCACTTGCTGAAGCGGGCCTTGACGATTACGCAGTTGCCTTAGAGAAAGAAGATCGCCTATGAGCAGACAGCTCAAAAGGGGCGAGATCTGGTTAGCAAATTTGGATCCATTCCAGGGTTCTGAGCAAGCTGGAACTCGACCTGTCATTATCTTTCAGAACGATATTATCTCTCAATTTTCTACAACAGCTGTTGCGATCCCTTTGACGACCAATCAGCGTCGCGCATCCTTACCCGTCTGTCTGCCCATTCAACAAGGTGAGGGCGGTTTGTCAAAAGATTCTGTTGCCCTGTGTTTTCAGATGCGATCGCTTGATAAGACCCGCCTAGTGAGAAGGCTCGGGCAGCTCAATGACAGAATAAAGCTCAATGACAGAATAATCCGTGAGCTAGAAAACGTGGTTCTACTGACGCTTGGTTACGAATTATAAGCGTATTACCTTTTGTAAGATACACACCCTATGCAGCTTCCATCAGTCAACCTCCCTCGTCTTCAGCAGCTTATTCAATGGATTGCTCGCCCTTACGGATTTTTGGATGAGTGTGCAGAAAAGTACGGGGATACTTTCATCGCTCGACTGCTCGGCTTCCCGCCGCTGGTGATTACCAGCAATCCACAGGTGATTAAAGAGATTTTTGCGATGGATGCCAAGCAGTTTGACGCCGGGAGAGGCCAGCAGATACTCAAGCCGCTGCTAGGGGAGAATTCTTTGATTTTGCTGGATGGCGATCGCCACAAACGCGATCGCAAAATGCTCATGCCCCCCTTCCACGGCGCAAAGGTCAAATCCTACGGGGACACGATCTGTCAGATTACCCAGGAAGTGAGCAACACCTGGCAGCCACAGCAGCCGTTTTTAGCCAGCGAAGCCATGGCCGAAATTACGCTAGAAGTCATTCTGCAAACAGTGTTTGGACTGCGAGAAGGAGCGCGCTATCAGCAGCTCAAGTCCCTACTAATCACGCTGCTAGATGCAACTGGAACACCGCTCAGTGCCAGTATGCTGTTTTTTCCCTGGCTACAAAAAGATTGGGGCAGTTGGAGCCCGTGGGGCAAAATCATGCGTCAGCGTCAGCAGGTGTATGACTTGTTACAGCGAGAAATCGAAGACCGAAGAAGCCAACCTGAAACAGCAGGCGATGATATCTTGAGCCTGATGCTAGCGGCACGAGATGAAGACAGGCAGCCAATGACGGATATAGAGCTGAAAGACGAGCTGATGACCTTGCTTGTAGCCGGGCATGAAACCACCGCCTCCGTACTGACCTGGGCTCTGTATTGGATTCACAAACTGCCCGAGGTGAAAGCTAAATTGCTGACAGAATTAGCGGGATTAGAAGAAGGGGCCGGTTGTATGGCAGCAGCTCACTTACCCTACCTAACCGCCGTCGCTTCCGAAACGCTGCGCATCTATCCTATCGCCCCCATCACCTCCCCTCGAATCGCCATTCAAAAAGTCACCATTATAGATCACGATTTTCCCCCTGAAACCGTCCTAGCGCCCTCCATGTATGCGCTTCATCACCGCGAAGATCTCTACCCTGAGCCCAAACAGTTCAAGCCCGAAAGATTTTTAGAGAGACAGTTCTCTTCCTCAGAATTTATCCCATTCGGCGGCGGCAGTCGGCGCTGTTTAGGCTATGCCCTGGCGAAATTGGAGATTAATCTGGTGCTGGCAACAATTCTAAAGCACCATTCACTCAGGCTCGCCAGCGAGCAGCCGGTTACCCCGAGCCGTCGGGGTGTATTGGTCGCGCCAAGTAGCGGTGTGCCTCTAGTATTAGAGGATTGATAGCGCCTCAATCCACACTGAGAATGATAATGGACGCAACCCAAGACAACCCCTGGTATGCCTGGTACGCCGCATTTGATCAGACCCATAGCCCGGAAGAGCGCCAGCAGTGGTACAGCCAGACCACCCAAGCCTACCGATGGGCCAGACCTCACTATCCTCATACGCTGATTGAACAAGCGATCGCCGCAGCCGGACTCACCGAGCAAAGCACCCTACTAGAGATTGGCTGCGGGCCAGGAATTGCCACGGCTGACTTTGCTAAAAAAGGACTGACGATCACCGCTGTAGAGCCGAGTGCAGCGGCCTGCGATTTGGCCCGTCAAGCTTGTAAAAACTACCCAAGTGTCAGTATTCACAATAGTACCTTTGAAAACTATCCGCTCAGCGATAAATACGACGCGGTGCTCGCCGCCACCGCCTTTCACTGGATATCGCCCGAGGTTGCCTGTACTAAGTCAGCGGCGGCGCTTAATCCGGGCGGCGCGCTGATTTTACTCTGGGCCACGCCGCCTCAGCCCAGCAAAGAACTCTGCCACTACTTGCAGCCCGTCTACGACCGCTACGATCTTTCGGATATGGGGCCAGAACACTGTCGCACTCAGGCTTACTACCAGAGAAACTTTGAAACCTTTGCCAAAATGGTCAACGCCTCCGGCTTTTTTCAGCCCAGCAGTGTGACAATGCAAAGCTGCCAGTCTATCTACAGCATTGAAAAATACCTGGCGCTGCTGAGCACGCTCTCCGGTTACATCGCTCTCGAAGCGCAGACCCGAGAAAACTTGCTTACAGATCTCGGAGAGCACCTAGCAAAGAAGCTCGAAACCGGCGCGCTGACGGCCACTCACTGGTTTGCGTCCCAGATCGCCTCTCTGTTGACAGATTAAGGCGGGAAAGCTCATCGCCCCTGCGCCCTCTCTTTCCGGCTCCTTAGCAAAGCTATTAGCAACTTAGCAAAAGGTAACGCTTCGCTGCATTCCTTTAACCATATGGCAGCATAATGATTAGCTAATAAGCGTCATCAAAGCCCCACTAAAAGCAATTTCCTTTAAGCGATCCATGGAACAGCAGCAGACCTACAACGTTGTGATCACAGGAGCCTCCTCCGGTGTTGGCCTATATGCCGCCAAGTCGCTCGTCCAGAGAGGCTGGCACGTGATTATGGCTTGCCGCGACCTGCCCAAGACCAAGCGAGTTGCCCAGGAAGTGGGCATGGCCTCTGAGAGCTATACCATCCTTAAATTAGATTTGGCCTCGATAGAGAGCGTCCGGCAGTTTGTCCAAAGCTTTCGGGAGACGGGGCGATCGCTCGATGCCTTAGTCGTCAACGCTGCCATTTACAAACCCCAACTCAAATCGCCCGAGCGCAGTGAAGACGGCTACGAGATCAGCGTCGCCACCAACCACCTGGGCCACTTTTTGCTGTGCAACTTACTGCTAGAGGATATGAAAAAAGCGGCTCACCCCGAGCCTCGCCTGGTGACCTTGGGCACGGTGACGGCCAATCCTAAAGAGCTGGGCGGCAAAATTCCGATCCCCGCACCGCCCGACCTCGGTGATCTTAAGGGCATGGAACTTGGCTTCAAAGCGCCGATTGCAATGATCGATGGCAAAAAGTTCAAGCCCGGAAAAGCCTACAAGGACAGCAAGCTATGTAACATGCTGACGATGCTAGAAATGCACCGCCGGTATCACCAGGACACCGGAATCGTTTTCAATGCGCTCTATCCCGGCTGCGTGGCCGAATCTGACCTATTCAGGGACGCGCCCAAGCTGTTTCAGACAATTTTTCCTTTCTTTCAGAAAAACATTACCGGCGGGTATGTCTCTGAGGAGGAGTCGGGCGATCGCGTGGCCAAAGTCGTCGCCGAAGAAGGCTACAACAAGTCGGGCGTGTACTGGAGCTGGGGCAACCGTCAGGACAAAAATCGCGAAGCCTTTTGTCAGGAAGTTTCCAACGAAGCCGCCGATGCGAACAAAGCGGGCAAGCTGTGGGAGTTGAGCGAAAAGCTAGTCGGGATCGCGTAGGCGCTGCCATATGCGCAGACGGTGAAATGATAGGTTGAATACTGACAAATGTTAAGTAACATGTCAAAACTGACGAAGGGAGAAACACCTCCTGACCTTTTCAGTTTTGGGAGACGCCTTAATCGTGATAGATCCTACCCTTTGCCAGCCACTGTCATCCTCAGGACTGTGGGCAAAAGTGAACTTAAACTGGACGGTGATATATGCATTCTCCCAGCCAGCAGTGGTGGTTTTATTTTTACTGGCATTGGCCATTTGGCCCTGGGTACTGCACCTGAACTGGTGGAAAAAGCCAGCTGTTACTTTCAGTAGCTGTTTGTTAGTGGCATACTTAGCCTTACTGTCGCCCCTTTTCATCAGTTTTGGGAACCGACTATTGGTGGATTCTGTGCCGCCTGATAGAGGTGGAAAAGCCGGTGCCATTGTGGTCTTGGGCCGAGGGCCACTGCAAAATCCCAGTCGCGTGGCAGAGGCTCAGGCGTTGTGGAAAAGGCAGCGAGCCCCCTTGATCTTTGCTAGCGGTCGTATTGATGCGCCCCTAATTGCCGATTTGGTGCGCGCAAAGGTTCCTGCCGAGGCGGTTTCTGGCGAACCCTGCTCACGCACTACCGATGAGAACGCGGAGTTTACCGCTGCCATTTTGCGGCCTCAGGGCGTACGCACAATCATCCTGGTGACTGACCCGCCGCACATGCTGCGATCGCTCCTCACTTTTGAGAGCTTTGGCTTTAAGGTCATCCCCCACACCAGCCCCTTAGACCCAGAGACTGACCGCGTTCGCAGACGATTCATGCTCTTTAGGGAAAGCGTCGGCTTAGTCAGCTACGGTCTGATGGGCCGCTACGCCGCCAGAGAAGTGCCGCCAGCTTCTGTTATTTATGCAGGCACAGGTTCAGAGACAGGTTCTCGCAATCATGTACTTCAGTAAATCAGTTGGAGTATTGGCGCTACGACTGAGCGCAGGTTCAGATATTCGCCGAGACTTAGAAGCGCTGGCAAAAAGTGAGAATATCAGCGCGGCGGTGGTCATCGGAGCAGTCGGCAGCTTATCTCAGGTGCGATTGCGATATGCAAATAACAACGACTATACCGAGCTAATAGGCAAACACGAAATTATCACGCTCTCTGGAATGCTCAGCGAAGAGGGTGTTCATTTGCACATAATGGTGGCCAATTCGCAGGGGGACTGCAAAGGAGGCCATGTTGTTTATGGGTGTCAGGTCTATACGACTTTGGAATTAGCGATCGCCCTCCTCCCCAAAACCCGTTTCCAGCGGGCATTCGATCCGACAACCGGCTTTAAAGAACTCAAAGTATCCGCTGAGGTCGAGTGATGACAACAAAGGAACACCGCTACTGGATTAACACAGTCTCACGCGACCCTGTCTTAATAGGCATAAAAGGTGGTTTCACCCTAGCGAATCATGGCAATACGGTCGTGGGTGCACAAACTGGCTGAGAGCCAGGGTGTCTAGTTTAACCAGCCATATTGAAGGGAAGCTTTCTCGCTATACTCAAAGCTGTAGACCCCTCAGGATACCCGTTGCCCTTATGCCCTCCGCTCCCCTTAGCTGGTCTGAGCTAGAAGCCCTTACAAATTTTCAACTAGACACCGTCAATGGGCCGACGAATGCTCAGGCGCGGCTGCGGTTATTTGGCCAGAGCGAAGCCGATGTACGGGTGACGCTGTACCGCGACAACCACGCCTGGTGCCCCTA
>JBBQAC010000322.1:0-4111 GCA_038315915.1 Phormidesmidales cyanobacterium | reverse complement strand
GTGAGGGGTCTTCGCGAAAAATGCGATCCCACCCCGCTTGCTCCAGCCGCCGACAGCGGTCGATCACGTTTCCTTTGGGCCGCAGCCCAAAGTAGTTTTCTGTCACCTGCAACGCCTTGTCCATCAGCGTGGCGAGCCGTTCTGCTAGCTGCGTATTCGGATCGAGACTGGTATCGGGCGAGTCAAAGTCCACACCGTAAAACTCGCGGTAGTAGCCTTCCATCAGCGTCAGCAAATGTTCGGCCAAGCGGTAGAGCCGCTCGTAGCGCTCGGCCTGTTCGCCTTCCCACCCTATCGCTGATTTGTCTTTGGCAAACGGCGCTAACCCACTGTCTGCTTCAAGCTGGCTCAGCAGCCGATCCAGCGGCTGCCAGGGCGGCGTGAGGTAGCGGTACTGAATGCCGACCGGCAAAATCACAACCGACTCAGTCCGACTCTCTGCCTTGAGATCTTCCGCGCACCAAAAGGCTAGCTGGGCAACACCTGGCTCTAGCGGACTGATAATTTCGTTATGGCCATTGTTACCCCCTTCGGGCGCTACCGTCAGTGGGAAGCGACCGTTCAGCAGTAGATGACGAGCTGTCTTGAGCGATCGCAAATCCAGCTTGCCGCGCTGAATCGGCACGCCGCCCAAATGAGAGAAGATCCAACTCAGATAGCTGCCAGCCCACAGCGGAATCCCCCGATCATAAATGAAGTAGGAATGCGTAGTCCCCAGCTTCAAACCCAGCGCGCGCGCTTTTCTCGGCAAATCCTGCCACAGCAAATGACTGAGTATGTAAGGGTCAGTCGGACTCGGATGCCGAAACGCGATCAGCAACCGTGTTTGCCCTTTCTGCATCTGGTGATATAGCTTTGCTAGCGTCTCTACATCACGGGTTTCAATTTCGGCAACGTCTGTCTGCCACGATGTCCAGGCAGGCATCAGCGGCTGCATAAGCCGTCTTAGCCAGGGCGTGTAATTGGGCAGAATAAAAGCAAGAGCAGGCTGAGCGCGGTGGAGATCAAAAGACATTCAAAAAGCAGGGTTGACGGGTGACAATAGCAGTAAAAATAGCAGTGAGACACTTATGTATAGCAGATTGCTCTGCTTTGCCACTGCTGGCCCAATCGACTCATGACAATTCGATCAGCCGCTAGCCAAGGGCCTCAAAATAGAGGCGGGAATTTCATCTTTAGGGGTGTCGTGCTACGCCCAAAAGCCTGGTCGCTATATCCGCTGATAGTGCATTCCCGGTAGCTGAGTCACCAGGCCGAGCAGCTCTAGCTGCACCAGCGCACTTAACACCTCCCCAATCGAAACTTGCGCAACTACCACAATCTGATCGAGCCCCGCAGGCTGAATGGGCACCGCCTCTAATACTTGACACAGCAAAGGGGATAACTCGGAAACAGATTCCTTGACTGGGGTAGAAGCGTTGCTAGCAGGAGCAGCGATCGCTTCAGAACTCGCCTGCTCAGGCCGAGCCGCTGCCGACATTCCATTTCGACCGGGCAAAACTACCGTCTCTACCGGCGGCAAGGCGACCAAAGCCGCCATCAGCGCCTGCTCCCCAAAAATCATCTGAGCCCCTTGACCAATGAGATGCAAACAGCCTTCCCCCTGACTGTTATCAAGCGCGCAGGGCAGCGCATACACCTCGCGGCAGTAGTCATTGGCCAACCGTGCAGTGATCAGCGCGCCAGAGCGAGCAGGCGCTTCCGTCACCAAAATCGCCCGACTCAGCCCGGCAATAATCCGATTGCGCTGCGGAAAATGAGTCTTATCGGGCAGGGTGCCGTCCGGATACTCGCTCACGACCAAACCCGTCGCCGCGATTTGCTCGTAAAGCCCCTGATTGTTGGCTGGGTAAACAATATCGACACCGGTACCCAATACCGCAACTGTTGATCCTCGCCGCTTCAAACAGCTCGTATGGGCTTCGGTATCGATGCCCTTGGCCAACCCCGAGACAATCACCGCGCCTTGATCAGCAAGCTCAGTGCTCAGCCGCTGCGTCCAGCGTCTGCCATAAACGGAAGGGCTGCGGGTTCCAACAATCCCTACCGTCAGAACGTTTGGATCGTCATTCAGCCGAAAATTACCGCGATAATACAGCAGCGGCGGCGGATCGTTGATGGCAAACAGCAGCGCCGGATAGTCAGGGTCAGCCGGTGTCCAAAAACACTGATTTTCCTTTTCGTGCTGGGCCACTAGCTCAGCAGGCTTTAGCTTGGGCCGCAGCGCCACAATTTTATCCGCACTGATCAGGCCAATGCCATCGACGCGGAGCAGCTCACTCGCAGGAGCCTGCCACGCCTCAGCCAAAGAGCCAAAGTGCTCCCACAGCCGCTTAATGGTCACCGGCCCTACGTCTTTAATCCGTGACCACGCTAGCCAATACGCCCTTTCCGCCGCCACCGCCGCTGCTCCATGCCGTCGAAGTCAAGTGTTCCCCGCCCGCCGCCCGCGCTTTTCAAAATGACCCGCTTGCAGGCATTAAAGTAGGGCTCAAATCTATTGCCAGGGTCTCATTAACGGTAAGATCTACTCGAACGATTGCACCTTGGGAGCGAACATGGCAGCGCTAAAAGCACTGATTTTCGACGTAGACGGCACCCTGGCCGAAACCGAACGCGATGGTCACCGGCCTGCGTTTAACCAGGCTTTTGCCGATGCAGGACTGGACTGGCACTGGTCAGAAGATCGCTATGGCGAACTGCTCGAAGTTTCTGGCGGCAAAGAACGCATCCGCGCTTTTGTGCAGCAGTCTCTGCCCGATTTTGTGCTTCCTAGTGGGTTCGCTGATCTAAGCGCGTTTATCAAGGAACTGCACGCGACCAAGACGAAGTATTACAAGCAGTACGCAGCGGAGGGTAAAATTCCCCTGCGGCCTGGGGTAGAGCGACTGCTAAATGAGGCTAGAGAAAAGGACATACGACTGGCGATCGCTACCACCACCACCCCTGCCAACGTCCAAGCGCTATTAGAAAACACCCTTGGCCCTGAGAGCCTCAAGTGGTTCGAGGTGATTGCCGCAGGCGACATGGTACCCCAGAAAAAGCCCGCCCCCGATATCTTTGAATACGCGCTAGCGCATCTTCAGCTACCCCCTGAAAACTGCCTGGGATTTGAAGATACGAACAACGGCCTGCTATCGGCCACCCAAACCGGCCTCAAAACCGTCGTTACCGTCAATGACTACACCCGGCAGCAAGATTTTTCTCAAGCAGCGCTGGTGATTAGCGACTTCGGTGAACCCGACGCGCCCTTTACAGTCATTTCTGGGCAGGTCGGCGATGCTCGCTATTTTGATATCGAGCTGGCAAAAGCGCTGTGTAATTCTTAAAGCGGCCCTAAGCAGCGCTGTAGATCTGCCACGCCTGCCAGAACATATAAGCCGAGAGCACTATCAGCATCACTCGAAAGAGCTGAGTCACAGTGGCATCGCTGAGCTTAGGCAAAAAGCGAGTGCTGACCTGCACGCCGATAAGACCGCCCACGCCTAAGATCAGACCAGCGGCAAAATCAATATTTTGATTGAGCGCATGTCCGGCGCAGGCCGAAATTGAAGTGATCACAATGACGCCCAGGCTTGTACGGACGGCTGTTTTGATCCGCTCGCCCAGCAGCAAAATCTGCAAGGGGACTAAAATTACCCCGCCCCCTACGCCAAACAGTCCCGCCATAAATCCGGCTGTAGATCCTGTAATCAGTCGGGCGGTCATGGGGTCAATCGCCGGGCCGGTGGCCGTGCGCGGCTCTCTAAACTGGGCTTTGCGAATAACTTGTTTCTTGAGCGATACCAGATAGAGGTTGACCAGCAGCAGCAGGCCAAAACCAGCTAATAGCCAGTAGTTAGGGATGCGATCGCCCACCATCGCCCCCAAAAATGCCGTCACCAAAGCCGGTGCCCCGAGCAGCACAATTTGCAGGATATTGAGATAGCCCATCCGCCAGTTTTGAAAACTACCGGCGCTAGAAGTCACGAGAATCGCCAGACTGCTCGTCGCCGTTGCCTGCACCGGCAAAAAACCAAGCTGCACCAGCACCGGCACCAGCAGCGTACCGCCACCAATCCCTAAAAAGCCAGCGAGCACGCCCGAAACCAGGCCCGTCAACGATAGAAAA
>JBBQAC010000313.1:0-4452 GCA_038315915.1 Phormidesmidales cyanobacterium | reverse complement strand
GGCTCATCCTGGGCATTGGCGGCTGCCGGCAGCGTGCAGAATCCAACTGCGGACAGTAAAGAGACCGATAGGAGCAAACGCTTAATCGGTAGGCGTGATGGCTGACGCATGATGTAGTCCTCACAGATAACTTAGGTGAACTAAGTCCTTATTATGGTCAGCAGTGATCATAATCACAATCACCTTCGGGTAAGAAGTTGAGGCCAGCGTCGGTTGAAAGCACCTGAAAGAGCAGTATCTAGGAATTGCTCGCGGCGATCATCAATTTGAAGACAGCGGCAAACTGAGATCTCCTTGATCGCACGAAAGGTCGCTATTAGGCAGGCTTCCTTCTTCCCAAGTGCCTGATTTGGAAGAGCCGTTCAGGAATATGAAAGTTCCTTTTCCACTACAGCGATTGTTTTTGAATGCGCCGATATAGCGCTCACCGTTTTCCAAAATCCAGGTACCTTGCCCGTGGAACTGGTCGGCTTCAAATTGACCGATGTATTTTCTGCCATTGTTAAAGGTAAAGGTTCCACAGCCGCTGCGGTAGCCATTTTCATACTCGCCGTCGTAACGATTGCCGCTGGGATAAACCATCGTGCCTTTCCCATCAGCAGGCTTGCCATCGGCGAATTTGCCGTAGTAGATAGCGCCATCTCGGTATTTGTGAGCCGCTGAACTCGTCAGTTGGGTCGTGAGGGATGTTTCCTCGCAGGGCAGAGCAACCGAATCGCTGAGACGGACAGAGCCCGCAGGCGTCTGATTGGCCGAAGGGTTTGGTCTGATTGAGCGGAAGGTAGCGGTCATTGCTATTAGCGCGATCGCAGCTGTGCCCCCGGTTACAATCAGCGCTGAGCGGCGTTGAACCGGATCTTGGCGATTGATCAAAGCAGGCGGAGTAGCCTCCGACTGATCGACTGGTAACTGCGCTATCAGCGCGGCTAGCTCTCCGGGCCGAAACTGTCCGCGTCTCGGCTGTCGCTGCTGGGACTTTACATAAACGTGGCTACCGCGCACCGCCTGAAGATTCGTCATCGGATCGATTTGCCAGTTTGCCAGAGCAGCCCCAGTAAAGCAGGCATGGGCGAAGTTGGTACCACCCGCTCGAATCGATGCCAGGTTCGCCTCGCTAAAATTTGCCTCGCCAAAGTTGCCCAAGCTCAGATCCGCGCCGCTAAGATTCGCTGCGCCTAAGTCGGCTTTGCTGGCATAGGAGGCTTGCAAGTGAGCGTTGCTCAAATTGGCTCCGCGTAGGCTCGCGCTGATGAGACAAGCCCTTTCCAGGTTAGCTTCACTCAGATTAAACCCATCGAGCACCTGGCCAAACAGATAAGCCGTTCTCAAGTCAGGCTGAACGGTGGGATGATCGGTTCGCCACTGATTCCAATGCTCAGCTCCCTGTTCGATCAGCGCCAAAAAATCCATGTCTGCCATGAGTTGCGATGAATCTTCGATAGGTTTTGATAAGTTTGCAGCCTTGTAAGGACTATCGCCCACGGGCCGGTCTCAGTATAACTACCGAAAGTATCGACTTCAGCTAGCTCAGGCCCATCAGATTGCACAGCTTGTAGACGATGCGAGCACCGACATTGCCATCCCACTCATCGGGGCCGGTCTCACACAGGTCGAAGCCGATAATCTGGCGGGTATCGGCGACCTCTCGCAGCAGGCAAAAAGCTTCATCTAGCTCTAATCCGCCGGGCACGGGCGTTCCGGTGGCGGGGCAGAGCTTGGGGTCTAGGCCGTCGATATCGAAGCTGATGTAGACCTGCGCAGGGAGGTCTGTGACGATCTGCCGGCAGAGGTCGCGCCAGGGGGTGCCGTCATAGCGCGATCGCTTCAGCGCCGTATCGTGATGCAGCACAATTCGCCCTTGAGATGCTTGCACAAACTCAATTTCTCGGGGAGAGACATCGCGAATGCCCACCTGTACCAGCTTAGAAACTTGCGGAAGGTCGAGCGCGTTGCGCATGATCGAAGCATGAGAAAAGCGAAAGCCCTGATAGGCATCGCGCAGGTCGCAGTGAGCGTCGATGTGCAGAATGCCGAAGTTAGGATATTTTTCAGCCAGCGCTTGCAGTGCGCCCAAAGGAACGCTGTGGTCACCGCCCAGGATACCGATTTTTTTATCCTCCTGGAGCGCCTGACGAGTCGCTTGAAATAGCCACTGATTGAGTTGCTGACAGCCGCTGTTGACCTGCGCTAGTGCGCCCTTCATCGCAGCGGGTGACTGGCCCTTTTCAGTCGCTTGGACGATCTTTTGAGCGAGCGATCGCAGTCTCTCATTCTCAACTTTTATCCAGTCCGGCACGGGCGGCATGTATATTCCCTGCTGCCAGCCCTCAGGGTTGTCATAGTCATAAAAATCCAGCTGAGGCGACGCCGCTAAAATCGCCTCTGGCCCCTGTGCTGTGCCGCTGTGAAAAGAGACCGTCACCTCCCAGGGCACACCAAGCAAGATAATATCGGCGCTATCGTAATCAAAGGGAAAGCCAAAAATATTGCCGTTGTTCAAGCCGACATCGCTGGGGTCGAAGCCAGCGATAATTTGCTGTTTACCGAGCGGCTGATTAGATGGGTTACTGGACATGGGCATTAACTGCCACCGGCCTAGCCAACATCGTTTTGATGAAGGTGGGCAGGCAAAAAGCCGCCTGGTGAATGTCGCGGTTGTAATACTGCAAGTCGTGGTCAGCCGCAAACTGCGCCGCTTTGTCAGCATCTAGCCCGGTGACGGGATGAACGCCGTTTTTGGTGCAATAGGTAAAGCTCCACATGCCAGTCGGATAGGTCTGAATAAAGGCCAGATAGGTATGGACATTTTGCGGCTCAAAAATATCCTGCAAGCAATGGCTCAAATCGACAAAGGCGTTCTGATTAAATCGGGGCGATTCGCTCTGAGCGGCCATCATGCCGTGAGGCGTCAGGCAGCGGCAAACGTCTTTGTAAAAATCGGCGCTAAAGAGCCCGACCGACGGCCCCACCGGATCAGAAGAATCGACCACGATAAAGTCAAAGCTTTCAGACTCAGCATTCTTGAGATACTCAATGCCATCGCCAATCACCAAGTTGAGCTTGGGATCATCTAAAGAAGACGACAGCGAGGGTAAAAACTCGCGTGAAGCCCGGACTACCGCTTCGTCAATCTCGACCATGGTGACGCTTTCTACCTGCGGGTGGCGAAGGATTTCGCGAACGCTGCCGCCATCCCCGCCGCCAATAACCAGCGCGTTTTTCACCGCCGGATTCACTAGCATTGGCACGTGGATGATCATCTCGTGATAGGCCGTCTCGTCCTTTTCGCTGCACATCACCATTTTGTCGACGGTGAGCATTTTGCCATATTTGAACGTATCAAAAATTTCGACGAGCTGGTAGGGCGACTTTTCCTGGAAAAGGCGATCGCCCTTATGCCGAATCGACAGCGCAATATTTTCATCCTTGTCGGTAAACCAAACGCTGCGGCTATGCTTGGGCGGCATCAGCTTTTGGGTAGCCGCGTCGCGCATATCGCCCAGGTCAATGTCGATTTTCTCCAGCAGCTCTAGCTGACCGCGATTGAGTTCTATTGCTGACCCATGCTCCGCCTGAAACGCTCCTTTGAGGCTTTCGTACGACACCCACGGATTGACCGAATCACCGCAGGTAAACAGATCTACCGCCGCGTAGCGGTACTCCGGCCAGGTATGAATGGCCAAGTGGCTTTCCTGAATCACAATCACTCCAGAAACGCCAAACGGCGAAAAATGGTGAAAGACTGAATTGATAATGGTCGCGCCCGACTGAACGGCAGCTTCTAACATGCTGCGCTCTATGCGGGGGACGTCGTTGAGAATTTCAGCAGAGCAGCCGTGGAATTCGACTAAAATGTGGCGACCGAGAGACTTCATGGGCAAATAGCGACAGTGCAATCTGGATAGGGAGAATTATTATCGGGTTAATGGGGTTGATTTGAGCTAGTTTGTGCTGGAGTGAGCTTAAATTTTTGGGGACGGAGAAATCTTTTATGAACGCAGACAGTGGGGCTAGTACATCGGCTTCGCCTTTGGGCGATCGCTACAAAGTCATCCGAGAACTAGGGCGCGGCGGCTTTGGCCAGACCTACCTGGCCGAAGACCGGCATCGCTACGACGAGCTGTGCGTCGTCAAAGAATTTGTCCCCCAAATTGAAGATAAAGCCACCCTCGCCAAAGCCAAAGAGCTATTTGAGCGCGAAGCAAGTGTCCTCTATCAGCTCGGCCATAAGCAAATTCCCGAATTTCGCCAGCTACTGGAGGTGGAGTCGGAAACCGGCGGACGCCTGTTCATCGTCCAGGACTACATCGCTGGGCCGACCTACCAGTCGCTGCTGGAAGACCGCCAGCGATTTGGTGGCCAGTTCAACGAAACCGAAATCACGCAGCTACTGTACCAGCTATTGCCAGTGCTGTCTTATGTCCATAGTTTGGGACTGGTGCACCGCGACAT
>JBBQAC010000095.1:0-14527 GCA_038315915.1 Phormidesmidales cyanobacterium | reverse complement strand
GGAAACATTCGGGGCTCATTCACCAGCTTTAAACGGCCCATTTGATTCCCATACCGGGCCTGCAATTCTGCTAAAAACTGGTCTTTCGGCAGCGCTAGCATGGCCTTGGCTTCGGCGTGAGGAGCTGTCCAGACAATCTGGCAGCGGTTGTTCGGCAGCGGCAAAATGGCGAAGGGGCCGCTGGGCCAAAACTTCTCGTAGGCAGTATTATCGTGCGAATATTCCGGCTCTAGGACGGCGGTGATGCACGACTGCCAGTATTTCCAGCCGAAAGTTTTGATCCCGGCGCGATCGCGCACGCTCGAACCAGACCCATCGGCCCCCACCAAAAGCCGCGTTTGAAACCGATAGCAGCGATCGCCTTGCTTCACCCTGATCTGAGTGTGATCAATATCGACAACCTCGCTCTCACACCAATAGTCAATCTCACTGGCCGCTTGCACCGCCGACTGCAAAGCTGACATCAGCACCGTATGCTCAGCCGAGTAATACACCGCCTCGCTGCGCCCATCTTCACACCGGAAGGTGATGGCTTTGCGATAGTCAGCGTCCGATAGCTTCACCTGCTGAAAACAGGTGAGCTGCGGGCCAACCTTCTCCCACAGCCCCAGCCCCTTAAGAATCTCCGCAGAAACCGGCGAAAAGGCGTAAGCTCGCTGACGGCTTGCGGCCTGCTCAGCGCTTTGAGCTTCGATGACGGCCACCCGCAGCCCCGCCTTTCGCAATCCACAAGCACAGGTCAGACCCACAATCCCGCCGCCGACGATCACAACGTCGTATCGTTTCGTCTGACAGCTTAACGATAGATTGATAGGGCGACTAGCTGAGTCAGCAGAAAGAAAAACAGGCTGCAATTCAAATACCTTTTACACACCTTTACATTCTTACGCGCGAATCTCGATCTATCAACTGACAAGGTCGGTCAGTTATCGCCAAAAGTCCGATTCAGAGATCAGTAGGCCAGTACCTTTTCCATCACTTCGTCGGTCATATCAAAATTCGCCGTTGCCGACTGCACATCGTCCGATTCTTCCAAAGCATCCATCATTTTCAGCAGCGCAGCGGCTAAGTCCGGGTCGTCTACCTGAACAGTGCTAGCAGGAATCCACCGCAAATCCAACTCACGCACATCATACGCTTGATCCTTGAGCGCATTGCTGACGCGCTCCAAATCAGCAACATCGCAAAAGACCTCCGCGCCCGGTGTATCCTCATCGACTTCTTCTAACAGCTCATACGACTGCGCCCCGGCTTCTAGGGCAGCTTCAAACAGGCTCTCTTCAGCGATCGCCCCCACCAGCGTAATCACCCCCTTTTGCTCAAATATCCAGCCCACACAGCCCGTTTCCCCCAAATTGCCGCCATTTTTACCGAAGGCAGAGCGCAAATCAGCCGCTGCCCGGTTGCGATTGTCCGTCAGCGCCTCTATCAGCACCGCCACCCCACCCGGCCCATAGCCCTCGTAGCGAATCGCTTCAAAGTCGCCCTCACCCGCAAGCTGACCGCAGCCCTTAGCGATCGCCCGGTCAATATTATCATTTGGGAAACCCGCTGCCTTGGCCTTATCAATCGCCGTCCGCAGTTGAAAATTGCCGTCAGGATCGCCGCCGCCCTGCTTCGCCGCCACAATGATCTCGCGGGAGCGTTTAGCAAACACCTTACCTCTCACCGCATCGACCCGAGCCTTTTGCCGTTTAATATTGGCCCACTTACTATGTCCTGCCATCGGCCCTGCAATTAACTCATTCACTTCAATCCAAATAATAGCGATTTTCTTGGCCGACCATACGCTTACGATAGAATGGCTCGTAGAAGCTTTCGGTCACTTAGCGATGACGCCCAGAGAAGAGTTAATTCAGACAATCCAGACAGCGCCAGACGATATAATCTCTTCTCTTCTAGATGTCTTGAAGGGGCTGCAACAACGGTCAGATAATGGTGTGCAGGCAGATGGATTGGATATAGAAGTAGCGCAGCCTGAGCAGATAAGCGATCGCCTGCACGAAAAAAACGGCTTTTTAGTAGTAGAGACTGGAGAGGTATCCGACTTAGATATCAATACTTTCATCAAGGAGATGAGAGAAGAAAGAATTCAGAGCCAGATTGATAAGCTGGGTCTATGAAAGTTTTGTATGACACCTCTGTCTTAGTGCCTGCTTTTTTAGCTGATCACACGTCTCATTCGCTAGCGTTTCCTCAGCTTGAGATGGCCAAACGGGAAGATATTCAGGGATATCTGTCTACCCATAGTCTGGCAGAGTTTTATTCAGTGACAACCCGGCTACCTCTGCCCACGAGGATTTCTCCGGGTGAAGCGCACGCAACGATTTCGCGCTTTCTGAGATATCTGATGCCTGTTGAGCTTTCGGCTGATGACTACCGGCAGGCGATCGCCCGCGTAACTTCCCTTAGCCTGTCTGGAGGCGTGATGTACGATGCGCTCATTGCCCAGGCAGCGCTGAACGCGAACGTAGACCGGTTAACGACACTGAACGCTAAAGACTTTAATCGGCTAGGCGATCAGGTGTCGATCTTGGTGTATGTGCCTGAGTGAGGAATTGCTTGTTCGGCGGGCAATAGCGGCAGCCCTTTTCACTACAAAGACTCTATAAAGGCTACAAAACTGCCAAAGTTGATAGTTTATAGTGGGCTAGAAGTTTGTGGAGTGCGTTGAATGCTGATAGCTGTGAAGGTAGTGGCGATCGCCCTGGCCGCTCTCTTAGCCAACTACCTGCTCAATCAGCTCTCTGCCCTACGCGACTTTCCGGGCAAGACCTGGCTGCTGGTGCGGCTGATTGGTTATCTGGTGGTGATTGCAGTTGCTCATGAAATCCTAGGAACTCAGGGGGTGGGCGATCAGCTCAAAGAGATCTGCCGCTATGTAGGGTTGGCTGCTGGCGTAGCCATTGTATATGAAGGGTTTGGGCTGTGGCAGCAGACGCGACGACTGCCTGCTGAAGAGGAGGATGGATTAGCCGCTGCTGATCTGCTCAAGCGCTTGCATGATGATGTCCGGCTGCGGGTTAAAGATCGGCTGGAGTATGCGGTTGGGGAGAAGGCCATTGATGTGACCTGGGAGTCGCAGAATCGCGCTGTAGGAAGAGACGAAGCGCGGCAGGTAGAAGAAGCGACTCTTAGTTGGAATCGGCTGCTGAAGTTTTTCTCGGGTGGTAGAGGCGAGGTAGATGTTGGTGAGAATATTCTTCAAGCTTTTAACCATGAAAATATTTCTAGAAAGCTGCTGATTTTGGGAGAGCCGGGATCGGGTAAAACGACGACGTTACTGAAGCTGGCAGAAGCTTTGCTCGCTCAGTTTGAGACGACGAATCAGGTGCCCTATATATTTGAGCTGTCTGCATGGCGAGACGATGAGCAGCCTATTTTGGACTGGCTGACAGGGCAGCTTCAGTTTGATTATGGAATTTCTCTCGAAGTGAGCCGTCGGTGGATTAAGAACAATCAGCTTGTGCCACTTTTGGATGGTCTAGACGAGCTAGAGATGAAGCGGCAAAAAAAGTGTGTGGCGAAGATAAATGACTTTGCGACGCTCACAGGGCAACAGGTAGTGGTGTGCTGTCGCTCTGCTGAATATGCCGCAGGACGGATGAAGCTAGATAAGCTGAACGGCGCGCTGTGCTTACAGCCGCTGACGCCGAAGCAGATTGAGCGATATTTGCGAAGTCTGAAACGGGCAGATATCTGGAACGCGCTAAATGATCAACCAGAGCTAGCTGCGCTACTGCATCGGGCAGCATATACTCAAAATGACGAAAAAGCTGAAACGCCGTTTTTGCAGATTCCGCTATTTTTACAGATGTTAGTAGTGACATATCGGGATGAACAGCCGATATCTGGCAAACCTAATTTGTTTGAGGCGTACATAGCTCACCAGCTAAAGCTAGAGACTCGTCAGCGGCATAGGTTGTGTGCGAAAAGTAAGAAAGAAGGATCAGAATGGGCTTACCAAAAGTTTGAGCAAGAACCTAGCATAGAGCTAACCAAACGCTATCTCGCTTGGTTAGCTCGACAACTAAATAAAAACAATATCCCAAATAACTTTATAATTGAGCAAATGCAACCGAGTTGGCTAGAGCCAACAGTTCAAAAGTGGAAGTATTGGCTGATAGGTAATTTGTTGGTTTTTGTATTGCTTGGCTTGCCAGTGTTCTTAGCAATTGGTATAGCAGGAAGCTTTGCAGTTGGATTAGTGTTTGGTTCTCTTGTAAGTTTTGCATCTATGACAATAGGTAGAATTTCAGATAAATGGGAGAGAATAAAGCCAGTAGAAATTATTCAGTTGCCCTTGTCTCGTGAATCTCGACAGAGATTGCTTGTTGATATTCGCTGGGTTCTACTGCTCTACCCATTGCTGGGACTACCGTTGGGCTTGATATTTGGTTTTTTTCTTTATGAGCAGCTTCAATCGGCATTGAGTCTAGTAGTCTGTTCTATCCTTGGAAATATATTTGCCTTGATATTTGTCCTTGCACTACCTCTGATAGAACACATGAAGGAAGATCTCAGAATAAGAAATATTCCTAACGAAGGTATCTTTTCTTCTGCCAAGAATTTTCTGTTTTCTATTCTATTTACCAGTATTGCTTGGTTGGTCATAGGGGTTATTCTTGAACATTCATTTGAGATAGAATCAGTATCAACTTTATGGTCGGCCATAGGTATAGTAGTTGCCCCAGCTTTCAGCTTCATCGTTTGGGGTGGACTGCCAGCTATCCAACACCTCACCCTCCGCTTCCTCCTTCACCGCCAGAGCCACATCCCCCACAACTACGCCCAATTCCTCAAATACACAACCGAACGCCGCCTCACCCAGCAAATCGGCGGTCGCTTCCGCTTCATCCACCGCGAACTACTCGACCACTTCGATCCCATAGACCGCAGCACTTCAGAAGCCCCCTAATAATCAGCCCGTCCCTAGATAGCTGAAACCGATACTATCTCTGACACCATCCGCGACAATGCTCAGTTTCACTGTTTGACAGTCGAGATTGCGCTAGAAAAAAGCATCGCTGACTTAGCAACTTCAATCATAGACATCGCCTCTGAAGCAGATGTCGTGAACGTAGATTTTCTCCGCGTCCAAATAGACGATAAAAATTATTCGGATCTTACCAACTCGAATTCTAAAGAAACCTTGCCAGTTGCCTTTCAGTTTTTTGATGTCTAACTCATCAAAGGGCATTGCCTGCCGCTGTTCTAACGAAGTTTTCAGCAGTAGAATTTTTTCTTTAATGCGATACTGCTGGACGCTGTCGATCTTCTTTATAAACTTGACTGCGCTTTTGCCAAACTCAACTCTCATTAGTCAGCCAGTCCGTCATATCGACAGATTCACTCAGATCGTGAACTGGAGATGAGCCTAGTGACTTTTCTATATCAGCCTGCTCAGCATCGCTGACTTCAGGAATAACCATCTGCCAAATCCTAAACCATTCCTCATTCAAAACTTCTCGAACGCTCTCTTTTATCAATGCCTTCAGCACTTGAGTATCTATTGTGACAGGTGTATTCATTAGCTGGAGTGTCGCTCAAGGGTTGAAAACATTTTAACCGAGATTTAGAGGGTCTGGATTGAATGGATAATAGCCATCCCTCAAAGTGCTCGCAGCCAGGAACCCCAAGCATAATGAGGTTCCTAAGCAAGTCTATATCGGTCGGCGCAGCAGGCTAACGGCCTCACCTTGAGCGGGCGTAATGATCAGCGGCTCCTCGACTGCGACAATCGGGCTCCAGAGAACAGTTTCGCTGTAGTGCAGGCTGTGCAGCAGATGAGATGATACCCACAACCTCCTTTCTGCTGGTTCAGACAGGGGGCGAGCTGGCGGTTTTGGTTGCACCCAATTCCGTCAGCGGCTAAATTTTTCGAGGCGGGGGTATGGTCACCGCAGCAGCCGAGCAGACCACTCAGACGATAACCATAAAAGCTAGCGTATCAGCAGTCTTTTAAAGGTGTCAATTGTTTGACAAGAAATTATCACATACAGCCACCTTACCCACAGAACTCTGCGGATTCATCAATTGCTCAACTGCTGTCATCGTTCCACCGTGACGGAGCGGGCCAACCCTTCGCGATAGTTGCGGGCCGCTTTAATCGTTGCGCCAATCAGCCCTACCTGCTGGTTGAGCACCACCCGCACCGGAATTTCGTCGAGCAAGTGGCTGACCCGACCTTTGCTGGCAAAAGCGTACATAAATTCGCCAGTGGTAATCAGATGCAGGTTTTTCGCCGTTACACCACCAGCAATATACAGACCGCCTTTAGGCAGCAGCTTCAGCGACAGATTCCCGGCTTCAGAGCCGTAGGCTCGAATGAATATTTCCATCGTTTTCTGAGAGAGCAGGTCTGTTTTTTCGGTAGCTGCTTTAGAAATCATCGCAGCTGGGTCGGTAAGTTCGCTGCGCTGTCCGGCTTTGCGCTCCCAAATGTCCATGAGCTGACCGATTTCTTGAGATTCGCTGGCGTATTGGCGATCGCGCAAAAACTGATAGATCGAAATAATTCCCATACCTGACACCACGCGCTCCTCAGAAACCCGCGAGATACCGTGCTTTTCAATCAGATACTTACGCAACTGAAACTCCAGCTCCGACTGCGGCGCAAAATCGACATGTCCGCCTTCCGAAGGAAAGATCGAATATTCACTCCCGCAAGGCAGCAGAAATCCTTGACCTAGCCCTGTACCCGCTCCCAATACGGCCATTGGTGCTGTGGCAGAAGGCTTGCCCGCTTGCAGCTCGTAAATATCCTCAGGCTTTAAGCCCAGCACGCCGTACCCAATGGCCTCAAAGTCATTGATAAGCATTACGCATTCGACCCCGATCGCGCCCGATAGGAATTCACCTCGCAAAAACCAGGAGAGGTTAGTGAGCTGGGAAGTATTTTGGACGATGGGGCCAGCGATCGCAAAACAAGCCGAGCAAGGTTCCACGACAGGGGTTTTTTGCGCAGCAGCAGCCAAAAACTCCTTTACCATCGGCACGAATTCAGCATAGTCAGCGCTGTGATACTTCGCCTCAAACAGCGTTTCTATCTTGAGCTGGTGGCTAGAGTGGCGCTGCATATCCGCCTCATCGACTTCTGCCAGGCGTAAAATAGTCTTTGTCCCGCCAATGTCTCCGGAGAGTAGTTGTACCATAGGTTTTATTTGCTCAGGGCCGCTCCATTGTGCAATTACAGAGTAAGCAACTATTTCAAGGCCATGCTATCGGGTGTAAAAACTATTCACAATCCCTCTAGAGACAACTTTTAATCAGTACCTACTCCAGCCCTGCCGATCTAAGCTTGGCCAAAAGCGCCTCCTTCTCCTGCCTTTCCCGCTGCGCTTCAGCCTGAGCCTGCTGCGTTTCAGCTTGAGCCTGCTGGAGGCGCTCCTCCGCCCAGGGCACAAGTTCACCATCAGCTTTCCACCAGCGCAGCCAAGCGCCGGTGCGAATTTCGTGAGTGCCTTCCCACACGCCCAGAAAAAGGTTCAGTCCCGGAATCAGGTAGTGCCCCTGTTCGTCAGCAGTTTCCTTCTCATAGCGATTATTCCTGAGAGCATACACCTCTAGCTCAGCCGAATCCGGGTCAAAAATAACGTATCTGGGAATCTGGATAATACGCTCATAAAAGTGCCATTTGCCGATTTTACGGCCCGACTTCATTGAGTATTCACCGCAGTCACTTTCAGACAGAAATTCCATCACCACAGGTGGAATAACGCCCTCTGTATGCGGCGTGTAGCTCCGATGAATGCGATCAACGGGTGGAACCGGCGCAATGTACATCCAGTCAGGTGCTTTGCAGATAATTTGGCCATTTATTCCAGCACATAAGGCAAAGTTCGAGACGATCAGCGCATCTTGAGTGAGTTCTGGCTGACTGGACAGCGCCTGAGTCAGTGCAGCGGCTAATAGCGGTTGAGCTTCATTTTCCACAGGATCGTCCGGCAGGATAAAGTCGTCTGGCAGCAGCGGCCATGTGATGGCAGGCGATGAGATAGCGTTAGGGACAGTAGCCGTCATGGTTAGCGTGCTCTTTTCTTCTACCGATATGTCCATTTTAGAACGAGGTTGCTTAGACGGTTTAGCGCTTTATAATGGGGAACTTCTAAAATTTGTAGTGAACACTCTCTAGGTACGCGCTGTGACTGTAACTCCCCTCCCTATCTATAAAACTGCCCAGCCCGATTCGCTTTCTCTCGAAGCACGGCCCGACAAGCTAGGGCGCTTTGGTCGTTTTGGCGGTAAATACGTCCCCGAAACGCTGATGCCCGCCCTCAAGGAGCTAGAGGAGGCTTACTACCAATATCGCGATGAAACCGGCTTCAAAGCCGAGCTGAACGGGCTGCTGAAAGACTACGTCGGTCGTGCCAATCCGCTGTACTTTGCCGAGCGACTGACGCAGCACTACGCCCAGCCAGACGGCAGCGGCCCGCAAATCTACCTCAAGCGCGAAGATCTCAACCACACGGGCGCTCACAAAATTAACAACGCCCTTGGGCAGGTACTGCTCGCCAAACGCATGGGCAAGCAGCGGATCATCGCCGAGACCGGGGCCGGACAGCATGGGGTAGCGACCGCTACGGTCTGCGCTCGCTTTGGCCTGGAGTGCATCATTTATATGGGCGTCGAAGACATGCGCAGGCAGGAACTCAACGTATTTCGGATGCGGTTGATGGGCGCAACCGTGAGCCCGGTCAGTGCGGGCACCGGCACGCTTAAGGATGCGACATCTGAAGCGATTCGCGACTGGGTAACCAATGTGGAGAGCACCCATTACATCTTAGGCTCGGTGGCAGGGCCACATCCGTATCCAATGATGGTTCGTGACTTTCACGGGGTAATCGGGATAGAAACTCGCGCTCAGTGCCTGGAAAAGTGGGGCGGTAAGCCAGATGTGCTGCTGGCCTGTGTGGGCGGCGGCTCGAATGCGATGGGGCTATTTCACGAATTTGTCGGTGATGCGGAGATTCGGATGATTGGGATTGAAGCGGCGGGCGAAGGCGCAGAAACCGATAAACATGCAGCGACGCTGACGAAGGGTCGCATAGGCGTGCTTCACGGGGCGATGAGCTACCTGTTGCAAGATGGGGACGGCCAGGTTGTAGAGGCGCACTCAATTAGCGCCGGGCTAGACTATCCCGGCGTAGGGCCAGAGCACAGCTACTTAAAGGACTTGGGCCGCGCGGAATACTACAGTGTGACCGACGCCGAGGCGCTGGAAGCGTTTCAGCTAGTATCACGACTGGAAGGTATCATTCCGGCATTAGAAACGGCTCATGCGTTTGCTTACCTTAATACGCTGTGCCCGACGCTGACAGATGAGAGGATTGTAATTAACTGCTCAGGTCGAGGGGACAAGGATGTGCAGACAGTGGCGAAAGTGTTGAATTTTGAATGACCCTCATCCCCTAGCCCCTTCTCCCGGTGGAGAAGGGGGATCAGAAGTAAGCCGTTTGTTGTTTTTAGGAGGTTTGGGTGGAAAATTTTGAAGTGTGCGATCGCGACCTATCGCCCGCATTGCTAGATCGCTATATGCAGGCAGAGGCGATCGCTGTCGATACCGAGACCATGGGACTGAATCCTCTGCGCGATCGCCTCTGCCTGATTCAGCTTAGCGACCCCGCAGGCTACGTCTGCGCCATTCGCGTAGCGCGTGGCCAAACCGAATCTCCCTACCTCAAGCAGCTCCTTGAGGCCCCGAACATCACCAAAATCTTCCACTTCGCCCGCTTCGACCTGGCTACCTTACAGCACCATTTGAGCATCGTCACCAACCCTGTATTCTGCACCAAAATCGCCAGCAAAATCGCCCGCACCTACAGTCCCAGTCACGGCCTGAAGTCTCTAGTCAAAGAACTAGAAGGCATTGAGCTAGACAAATCTCAGCAAAGCTCAGACTGGGGCAACGTGACTGCGCTCAGCGACGAACAGCTCAGCTACGCCGCCAATGACGTGCGCTATTTACACTCTTTGCGCAACAAGCTCACCGACATGCTCAAACGGGAAGAACGCTGGCAAATAATGGAGCAGTGTTTAACTTGCTTACCGACCTTCGTCGAGCTAGATCTAAGGCAGTACAGCGGCATATTTGAGCATTAGGGAGAAATCTTACGAACCTTATTGCACCGTGGCGCGAGTATCTAAATCTCGTAAATAGAACAGAGCAAAACAGGTGGCTAGCATTGGCCAAGCCGCATAGAACAGAATATTAGCGCTGTCAAAAGGGGCCAAATACTTAGGGAAAGAGACCAGCGTCGAGGCGGTGTGCATGAGCAACACGAGGCCATAGGTGATTTTCTTCTGATAGCCTGCGACAAAGCCCAGCATAATCAGAAGCTGAACAATGCCCAAAAGATAAACCATGCTGATGGCAACGCCGTCAATCCCATAAAAAGCTTGAAATACGGCAGCAGTATGTTCCGGCTGCAAAAATTTGTCGAGCACCCAAATAATCATGGCGATAAATATGCTCAGACGCATCAGCAGCAGCACTAGCGATACTCGCTGGGCAATTGGCGTACTGGCGGTAGGCTTCGTACTCATTTCTACCATTGGGAACCCCTTGCCACCCGTAAGATCGTGGCTGCTAAAACGTTTGGAATAAGTGTATCGGGCGATCGCCCCCATCTGAATGAGAGCATCCTTAAAGTTTCCTGGGCGATCGCTCATCTACAAGCAGATACCCCCCACTCGCTTTTGCAGCTTGACTCATGATTCTTCTCAGGCTAGGATTTTCAACAAGGGTTATGTCCGTAGCATAGCCAAACTTGAAAAGCATATGAACGCCCAATTCGCCAATCTCTACATCTTCAGCGCTCGCCTTGGCGGGCTGCTGCTGCGCGGGCGCGCATAATCACTTTTTTTACACCCCCAATTTTCACCTTTTAGCGCCTGCTGAGCCCTTTTTGGCATACGTACATAGCCAGCGCACTACGAGCCGCAGCCCTCTGCTCTGCGCCAGGTAGCCGGTGCTGTAAACGCTGGCTGCTCAGTCTTTTTTGTGATCTATACAACAATCTTCCAGAAACCACTATGCTGACTCAACCAGCGACCAAATACACCGCCTTTACACCCATTGACTTGCCCAACCGCACCTGGCCAGGCAAAACCATCACTCACTCGCCCATTTGGCTGAGCACCGACCTACGCGACGGCAATCAAGCGCTGATTGAACCGATGGACATTGGCCGCAAGCTGCGTTTATTTCGCACTTTGGTCGATATCGGCTTTAAAGAAATTGAAGTAGGCTTTCCGTCTGCCTCTCAAACCGAATTTGACTTCGTTCGTCGCTTAATAGAACAAGATCTGATCCCGGATGATGTCACTATTCAGGTGCTTACGCCCGCACGTGAAGCGCTCATCCGCCGTAGCTTCGAGGCTTTGCAAGGGGTCAGGCAGGCGATCGTGCATATGTACAATGCAACAGCTCCGGTTTTCCGGCAGGTGGTGTTTGGTCTAGACAAGCCGGGTACTGTTCGCCTAGCAACAGAGGCCGCCAGTTTGATTAAGACATTAGCCGCGTCTGCACCTGAAACGCAGTGGCGGTTCCAATATTCTCCAGAAGTGTTCACCTCTACAGAGCTGCCGTTCGCTAAAGAAATCTGCAACGCGGTGCTTTCGGTATGGCAACCGACCCCCTTGGCTAAGGCCATTATCAATCTGCCAGCCAGCGTAGAAGTCTCTACGCCCAATATCTTTGCTGACCAAGTAGAGTGGATGCACCAAAACCTAGCCTATCGCGACGCAGTTGTTCTTTGCGTCCATCCTCACAATGATCGCGGCTGTAGCATTGCCGCCGCAGAACTAGGGCAAATGGCAGGTGCGCAGCGGGTGGAGGGCTGTTTGTTCGGCAATGGCGAGCGAACGGGCAATGTGGATCTGGTAACGCTGGCGATGAACCTGTACACACAGGGCATTTCACCGGGGCTCGATTTCTCTCACATAAACGAGATTGTGCGCGTCGCTGAAGACTGCACTCAACTGCCGGTTCATCCTCGCCATCCCTATGCGGGTGAGCTGGTATTCACGGCGTTTTCGGGCTCTCATCAAGACGCGATCAAAAAAGGCTTTGCGGTTCGTGCACCTCAAGATCGCTGGGCTGTTCCTTATCTACCGATGGATCCGGCGGACGTGGGGCGCTCTTACGAATCGGTAGTGCGCATCAATAGCCAGTCAGGTAAGGGAGGCATTGCTTTTTTGCTAGAGCGCGACTATGGTGTGGTGCTGCCCCGAAAGCTGCAAATCGAGTTTAGCCGGGTAGTGCAGCAGACGATGGACGCAGGCGGCAAGGAGATGTCTGCTCAGGAAATTTGGAAGATCTTTCAGCAGACATACTGTCAGGAAAACGCGCCGATAGGCTATCTGTCTCATCAGTCTTCACAGCGGCCAGAGGGGGGGCACGGCAATCGCCGCTTGTCTGACGCGCCGTCTGAGCAATAGTCGCCTCAGCGAAATCTCGCTATCCGGCGAGGGCAATGGCCCCATTGATGCGTTTATCAGGGCGCTGAACGCTAGCAAGTTAACAACTGATCTCGGTGAACTACAGGTGCGCCACTACGAGGAGCGATCGCTCAGCAGCGGCAGTGGGGGACAGGCGATCGCGCTAATCGAACTCGCTACCGAGCAGGACAGTTGCTACGGCATTGGCATTCATGAAAACATTGTTACAGCCTCCTTCAAGGCAGTCACAAGCGCTATCAATCGACTGTTCAATAATGGCAAGGTGCAGTCTCTAAAAGAACCGGACAAGACAGGATTCAACAGAAATCCTGTGCCGCTAAGGATCGAGGATTAAATAACTTGGCCATTTGCGCATGTCTCGCCGCCCTCATCCCCAACCCTTCTCCCTGGGGAGAAGGGAGCCGAATCTAGCTCCCTCTCCCGCTGGGAGAGGGCTGGGGTGAGGGCCGGGAGTTGTGCATCTTATTAAATCCTCGATCCTAAGATAGATTGACTGCGGACAGCATAAGCGATCGCCAACAAAGCTTATGCTGCCGTTGGCTCATTCGCCTCTTTGCTTTTGGGCCGCTGCTCCAAATAAATTGCGAGTGCGCCCCCGATTGTAATTAGCACCATGCCGACAAGAGAAACCCCATTCGGAACTTCATCAAAAAACAGCCAGCCGATGATTGCAGCAAAAATAACGCTGCTGTATTGAAAAACGCCGATCTGATGGGGCTCGGCGTAGCGATAGGCTTGCACTAACAGAAGCTGAAAGGTTAAAAAGGCAGCGGCAGCGGCGATTACAAAGCCAATCGTGCGAGCATCCAATGGTTGCCATTGCGATAAGGCGATAGGTGCAATCAGGATAGAGCCAATGGATAGGTAATAGAGAGTCTGACTGAGGGGTGACTGGGTCTTGTTGAGCGATCGCACCGTCAAAAACTCTATCGCCGCCGCCAGCCCCGATCCCAGCCCAATCAAATTCGCCGGATCGCGCAACAGCTCAGCACTCGGCTGCACGACCAGCAGCAAGCCGATAAAGCCAACGGCGATCGCCCCCCACAGCTTCAGCGAAATCTCCTTGCCCAGCGCCAGCACCCCAATCACCGGGATAAAAATCGGCGTCGTATTCAGCAGCACATTCGCACTGACCAGGCTACCGAGTCCCGCTGCCCATATAAATAAATAGAATCCGCCCAGCCCAAACACCGCTCGGAGAAGATAATAAGGCAGCACCTTAGCGTCGAAGCCAGCGCGCAAGTCACGACCCCGTCGCCAAATCTCTACCGGCAGCAGCACACCTAACGCCAGCAGCAGTAACAGCCATAGAAATTGACCCGGCTCAATCGTATTTTGGGCCACCTTTCCCAGTGCGCCCTGGATGGTATTGGCGAGAAACCCTACGGTAATAAGAACTGCGCCCAGCATCACGGACTGGTTTATTGAGGGTTCCTGGGAAGTCGGAGAATCTGGAGTCATCGCAAAAATAAGTAGGGTGCTGTTGATAGCGTACTGCGATGGCTGCGATAAAGCTTGCCTCCCCTGGCGAATCGAGATGCTAAACTCTCCTCAGAATGTCACTGCGGAAACAATGAATCGTGCGCTATACCACTGACCAGGTCAATCAAATGGAGCAAGCCAAATTTGTCAGCGTGTTTGGCACTATATTTGAAGAGACCCCGGCAATCGCTGAGCGAGCCTGGTCAACTAGGCCCTTTGCCGATGTAGCCGATCTGCACAGGGCAATGGTTGTCGTCGTCGAACAAATGTCACCGGATGAACAGCTTGCTCTAATCCGGGCGCATCCTGAACTAGGTAGCTGTGCGAAGATGGCCGATGCCTCCGTGCAAGAACAGGCCAGCACCGGACTAGATCAGCTCAGCGCCGAAGCCTATGAACGGCTGCGAGTGCTCAATGCAGCTTACCAGGAGAAATTTGAATTCCCGTTTGTGATGGCGGTTAAAGGCCACAGCAAAGACAGCATATTAGCGGCGCTTGAGGCTCGATTGAACAATGAACGAGCAGAAGAGATGGCGCGATCGCTCAACGAAATCACTCAAATTGCCCGCTTCCGTCTAGACGA
>JBBQAC010000311.1:0-4544 GCA_038315915.1 Phormidesmidales cyanobacterium | reverse complement strand
TCTCCGACTGGATTGAAAGAGAGGTGCAATTTCTCTCTACCATACCCGAAGCGCCCAGCCTGGATCAATATTGGCCCGACGTAGAAGGCACTCCCTACCAGGACACCGTCACTGAGCTGTTTATGCCACCGGGCACCTTTTTTGATTCTTGCCCTATTCACGCCGTCACGGTGGCTACTCTCGAACGGCTAAAGGTGCTTTATCCAGCGGGTGAGTTTGAGCCCTGTCGTTTTCGCCCGAATTTGTTAATCGATACCCAGGCTGAGCAGGCAAGCTTTGTAGAGAATGACTGGATTGGGAAAATTCTCTCGATTGGCGACTCGGTGACGCTAAAGATTGACACGGCCTTCCCCCGGTGTGTCGTCACAACGCTCGCACAGCAAGGGCTGCCGCCCGACATAGACATCCTCAAAACAACAGCCCAGCACAACGGTGTGATTGCCGGAATCCGGCTATCCGTGATCCAGGGAGGTACTGTTCAGACCGGCGATTCTGTTTGGATAGAAGAAGTCGCTTCAAACTAATTCGCATCCGGACTCACTGCCGAAAATCCCCGTCTTTCGGTGATCTCATCGGGCGATCGCACCTGAAAGTAAACGCGATCGCTCAGTTCCCCACTCTTCACCGCCAGCACCCAATCCCCCGACTCCATCGGCCAAAAAATCTCTCGCTCAGCCGTGTTTTCCAAGAGCCGACCGTTCAGCCGCCACTCCACCGTCTCCCCTGCTGGTGCCGCAATCTTAAAAGCCAGCCGTGCCCCCTCTGCCGCCACAAAATAAGCATCCTCACGCGGCGTCAAAATCCTCAACTCGCCAGCCGTCAAAGCTGCCTCTGGCTGACTTGCCAGCCACTCGTCATACTCCGGCGGTAGTTGAAAAGGAGTCTCCGCAGAACGAGCGTACTCAGCCAGGTCAGCGGGCGCAAAATACTCTTCTACCACCGCTTTACAGTCGGCGGTCGGCTTACGCCCAGAAATCGCGCAAATCGGTCGCTTTTCCCAATCGGTCAGTGGTGGAAAGTTCTGCGGATCTTGTTTTTCATGCAAGTGCAACAGAATTCGCTGCCACAGCGGCGCAGCTCCCGTCACCCCAGAAACCTGTCGCATGGGCTCGCCTGAAAAGTTACCCGCCCAGGTAGCGACTGTGTAGTTGCGTGTAAAGCCAACCGTCCAGGTATCGCGAAAGTCAGAGGAAGTACCGGTTTTGACCGCTGCTGGGAAAGGCAGATTCAGGACAGAATCGACACCGAAAGAGAGCGATCGCGCATAGGGATCGCTCAGCATATCGCGAATAAGATTCCAGGTAGGCGAAGGCGGCAGGGAGGTCACAGTGCTATGACCGATCTCAGATCGCAAGAGGGAATCTGCCTTAATCGCAGCAAGCTCTATCGGATAGCCCCCGCGCGCCAGCGTTAGATAAGCCCGTGCCAATTCCCACAGATTAACTTCACCGCTACCCAGTGCCAAACCCAAACCGTAGTAGTCTGCCGATTCGTTCAGGTGAACAAACCCCAGATCGTGCAAACGGTTCAGAAAAGTAGGCACCCCCACCTTCTCCAAAACCTTCACCGCCGGAATATTCAAAGAATTTGCCAGTGCCGCCCGCACTCGCACTGGCCCGTGGAATTTTTCGCTGTAGTCTACCGGGCTGTAGACTTTGGCTCCCGGAATCGGGTAGCGGGTTGGCACATCTGCCAGGATGCTGTTGGGCTTGATCGTGCGGGTTTCTAGCGCTAGCTGATAGAGAAAAGGTTTGAGCGTTGAACCGGGCTGTCTGAGCGCCTGTACGCCATCGTTACGACCCAGAGCGGTTTGCGCAAAGTAGTCAGGAGAGCCCACATAGGCCAGCACTTCACCCGTTTTATTGTCGAGTACTAAGGCTGCTGCCTGGTTGACCTGTTTGGTCACCAGCGATTCTACAATCTGTTGAACCTGCGCTTGGACAAAATTTTGCAAAGGCAAATCGAGCGTTGTCTGAAGCTTGGCTGGGTGGACATCTGGCAGTTGCTCAGCGAGCCAAAAGAGAAAGTGCGGCGCGGCCTGAATGCCCTGTGATCGCGGCTGTAAGTCCACACTCTCGGCAGCAACCCGCTGGGCCTGCTGCGGGCTTAATATGTCATCGGCGACCATCCGACTGAGCACATAGCCCTGCCGCCGCTTCAGCGAGCCCCAGTGAAAATAAGGATCTAAATCTACCGGGTCATTAGGCAGCGCTGCCAGCAAACTCGCCTGAGCCAAATTTAGCTCCGCAGCCGGAATGCCAAAGTAAACCTGCGCCGCCGCCTCTACCCCATAAATATTGCTGCCCATCGGCAGGCGGTTGATATAGGCCATCAAAACTTCGTCTTTGCTCATCCCTGCCGCCAACCGCCAGGAAAGCCACACTTCACTCGTTTTGTGCGCCAGCGTCCGAGGAGCAGGCTCCAGCATTCTGGCAAGCTGCATCGTAATCGTCGAAGCGCCGCTGACAATCTCTCTAGCTTGAGCCGCTTCTAAGAGCGATCGCCCTACCGCCCGCAAATCCAGCGGCCCATGCTGATAAAACCGCTGGTCTTCAGCCGAGAGAATGGCCTGAACAAAGGTCGGCGACACCTGCTCCAAAGCAACAACAGCCGTATGCTCCTGATCGCGAGTGAGAATAGTGCCCAGAGGTAGGCCATGGCGATCGCTAAATTCGACCGCTGAGTGATCCTGAGTGAGATCGACCGCTCGAATTGGAGTTAGGTAAGGACTGAGGCGAACAATCAGGCTGAGCGCCATTACTCCTAACAGCAGCCGCTGCCAAAGAGAGTTCGGTATTTTCAGTCGCCCAGACAGTTTGTTCATGACTCGCATTCTAACCAGCCGATCACTCTGTTGAGACGGAGCTGTCAGACGGTCTCTATTCTCCTGGCTTCAAGTACTGATCAAAAAAGGCAATTGTTCTATCCATAATTTCAGGCGCGATTGCTTCCCCCTCAGCCCCCTTAGAATTGTGCCCCCGCGTTTCATCACGATAATATTCCACCGGCACACCCTGCGCCTGAAGCGCTTCTACCAAAATTTCGCTCTGCATCACCGGGACGATGGAATCTTGAGATCCATGCAAGATCTGAAACGGTGGATCGTCCGGCGTGACAAAATTAATCGGATTGGCCAGCGCCACCAGTGCTGGATGATCAGGGATTGGCCCCCCAATGAGCTGAGTCATCACTCTCGTCAGATGCGCCCAGGGCCGGTTCTTTAGCAGCTCAAACTCGCCGGCAATCGGCACTCCCTCAAACGCCAGCGGCACCTGCGTAAAATCTGTCGGCCCATACCAATCCACCACTGCCTGCACCGCGCTCGAAAAATCGCCATAGCCCTGATCTCCTTCTAGCTCGGTAACCCCAGCAGAAGTCCCTAAAAGGGCGCTCAAATGTCCACCCGCAGATGCGCCCATTGCGCCAAACCGGTCGGGATCGAGCCGATACTCATCGGCGTGGGCTCGCAGCCACCGCACCGCCGCTTTCACGTCGTAAATTTGAGCAGGGAAAACCGCCTCGTAGCTGTAGCGATAGCTGACGCAGGCCACTACATAGCCATACTGACTCATCTTTTGCCCCGGGCAAGACTTACGCGAATTCTCCTCCCAGCCGCCGCCGAAAACATACACAATCACAGGCCGACGCTCTACATCCGGCTGGTTGGGCTGATACAAATCCAACTGCAAAGATTTGGTCTCGCCTGCCAATTCATAAGTTGCAAACTCGATATCTTCTATAATGCCGAGCGGAGAACTCTCCTGCCCACGTCCACCGCCCAGAATCACCACCCCGCCAACAACTGCCAGTAGAGCGCCCCCCACTAACCATCGCCATTTGTTTACCATTCGCTCCCTTTGCCCGCCGACTCGACCGTACTTCCTGTGGCTACCCAGTTGAGCTATATTTTAAGCACTCCCGACCGTCGCCCCCAGAAAACTGGCGGACTCGTCATCCTGACTCCACAGTAGCGCTAGATATATGAAGCAGATATTATGAAGTACCTGGCTGGAGATGACGACTTAAAGGATCTACCGCTACTGCTAGCGGGGCCGATGCTAAGGCGAACCGAAGCAGATGCTGTGACCGTATGGGTTGCGCTCAAACAGCCCTGCCAGGTAAAGCTACAGATTTTAGAAACGGCCCATCAGGGAGAGCAGCTTGGGCGCTGTATTTTACAAGGAGAGCAGCGCACCGTTGCCCTCGGTCAGCACCTCCATGTTCTCGCGATCACGGCGAGTTTGGCCTACGACACACTCGTAAACGAGACTTTGCAGAGTGATCGCCTCTACGCCTACAATCTCTCCTTTATTGCCGACAAGCCCTATTCGCTAAGGGCGGCAATGGAGAGCGATCGCCACCCAGCCGAACCGATCAGCTACTTTGCTCACCAGCAGCCAACTTTTATCCTGCCGCCCGAGCATCTGAGCGATCTCAAGATCGCCCACGGCTCCTGCCGCAAACCGCACGGCGCTGGGTTCGATACGCTGCCCATTCTAGATTCGCTCATAGAAGCGAGCGCCAATCAGCCCAAAGAGCGACTG
>JBBQAC010000132.1:0-12232 GCA_038315915.1 Phormidesmidales cyanobacterium | reverse complement strand
GATGGCGTTTATGAAGCGGACTACCGGGTCATCGTGCCGCCTTCCAAACCTTTAGATGACAGTGAAGATGAGGACGCCGAATACTATTCGTAAGCTGACGCAGCCAGCAGCGTTGCGATATCAGTAACCGCTCCACCGCTCCACCGATTCATCGCTATCCTAATTAAACAGTGCATAACTATAACGCTACGCAATGGATTCGTCGGCTGGCCCCGTCCAACAACGCTATACCGCCAGTGGCTGTGCTCTCGATATCACTTTGCAGCCTCTAGCGCTATCTCAGTGGTATCCAAGACCCATTGCTCAGGCGCTAACCTTCAAACTGTGGCTCGGGACTTCAGGAGAGGGAGGGGAAGCACAGACGCCGGTTCTGGTGGCTGAAGGCGATCGCGAAACGCTTCAAGCGATCGCCGACTACATCGCCCAGCAGACCCGCGCCGCACTCACCTTGGCCGCTCTCAGCCACAGTCCAACCAGTCTGCTTCGGCCACTCGTGCCTTGTCCGCCTAGCTTTCGGTTGCAGTCACCGCTGAGCTACTTACAGCTATGCGATCTCACCGCTGTTCTCAATCAGTATGAGCAGGCGATCTATTTATTCCCGGTACCCCTCAGCCCAAGCGTCACCCCAACCGTCGCTTCGAGTCGTCCGAGGGGACGCTTAATTGCCTTCCCAGCCCATCGGAGACTGTGGGCTAGTTCAGCAGCAGCAGCCCTGCTTGCCGTCGGTCTTACGACGGCGCTATTGACCAAAACAGGGCAAAACACTGCTGTCGTCTCAGACTCTTCTCCCGTCGACTCAGATCTTTCCAACGCTGAGTCATCCCCTCAACAGAACGCCGCTCAAAGATCCGAAGATGCGCCGACGCTCGAATCTCCACCCGTAGCCCCCAAACCGACAGCAGAGAAGTTGCCTGGAGCGACGCCGACGCCTTCAGCCAGACGGCCAGCGCCGATCTTAGATTCATCTGAGCCGTCGTCCCAGCGACCTACTTCTCCTAGTGTCACCGCAGATGAATCTATCTCCCCAGACCCACCGCCCCCCGAGGCAGCCACCGGAGACACCCAAGGAGAAGCCCTGTCCGCAACTCAGTCCGCAACGCCTAACACCGCCAATGGCTCAGCAGATATCCGTCCCCTAGCGATTCCGACACCGTCTGCCACCAGCCAATCTGCCGCCAGACAATCTGCCGCTAGAGCGCCCGACGCCGAGCGCTATCAAACCGGCCCCTCTGCTGACGCTGACCTTCAAGTGGAGAACTCAGACATCATTGCTCAGGTGCAAAGATACTTTCAGAACCAATGGCAAACCAGCGATCAAACCGTGCAGCTTCCCTTGAGCTATCAGCTACAAATATCTAGATCAGGCGAAGTCACCAGCTTTACGGGGCTGAGCGATGCGGCTCAAGAGTATCGCGATCGCCTCCTGCCTGCCGATCCCCCGACTTTCTCCCACAGCACAGACGAACCTCTCACACTGCGCCTGACCCTCACTGCCGACGGCCTCGTCCAAGTGACAGAACTCTAAAGCGAAGCCAATTCAGACCTCAACCTTCAGCCTTCTGCCTTCCACCTACTGCCCCCTATCCCTAGCCTTTCGCCGCCTTTTCTGCGTCGCCGCTACCGCGTTCTCTACCGGAAAGCCCACCACCGGAATCACCTGATACTGGCGATCGCGCTCTAACTGCCTGAGCCGGGTATAGTCCACCTGGTGAATACAATCTACCGGGCAGGTATCAATTGCCTCTTGAATCAGCGCGTCCGAATCACCCGCCTGACGAATCACCCGGGCCCGTCCGTAGTCAGGCTCAATATAAAACGTATTGCGAGCGACATGGGCGCAGTGAGTACAGCCAATACAGGTCAGTTCGTCTACATACACGCCGGTCTGCCGAAACTGTCCGCCCAGTTCTGGCTCTAACCCCGTTCGCGATTGGGAATCTCTCAGCGTTCCGCCAAGCTCCGGCTCCAGTCCAGAGCGGTTATCTTCATCAGCCACCTTTACCATCTCCTGCAATCAATCAGTTTTACAATCAAATAAAAAGCCCCGGCTGTAAAAGAGCCGAGGCGCATCAGCGAGCCAATTTTTTTGACCGACCGCTAGCAGCTACGCACTCCAGCGCTGTAGCACTAAGCGGATAGAGCCGTCTTGATTAGAGACTTGCTCGGCTACCTGGAACCCTTTGTTTGCAGACTCATTCACCACTGTGTGATAAGCGTAGCGCTGCGTGACCTGATTCAAAAAGCCGTCTACAGAGAGCGGCTGCTGCCAGTATTGCAAGTCAGCAACCAGCTCGTAATCGCCGCTTTTATCGCTGCGCTTAAAGCCTAAGTCGTAGCCGTTGTCTTGCTCGACGACAACTTCAGCCGTCTCGGTTTTGCCCTGATAGCCCCGTACAAGCTTAGGCCCTGCTTGCCAGCGCACACCAGTATCGTCCAGCGCTAGCTGTAGAGAAGAAAGGTTGCGAAGCTTAGTTTTGATTTGGCTAAAGTGGGACATGGGTTCAATACCGGACTAAATGGGCAAAAAATTAGAAGAATCGAATCTGAGTGCTCAAAGTAGCTGAAAAAGCTACCATCCCCCTTCAGAGACCCGAGCCTGCGCAGTGCTAGCAACTTGAGCGGGCTGAGCGTAATATTCCGAAGACTTTTCTTGAGCCATCACCTGACCTAGCTGAGACTCAATAGCAGCCGTCACTTCAGCGCAAGAAGCGCCGACAATACCGGTTACTGTTTCCTTAACCCGACCGTCGGGATAAATGATAAATTCAAGCGTTTCCATGGGCTAACCGTTCACTAACTGTGGCACCTAACTATTAGGTAATAAACTTTATTAGCGCTGCTCCCAAAACATGCTGCTCATAGCGTCACCAGCTCGCGATATCACCGCGATATCACCGCGATATCACCGCGATATCACAATGACCCATACGGAGAATTCCGTACGGAAGCCGCTAACCCTATGCTCGACAACAGTTCATTTATCGTAGTCAATGTCTCTGAAATAAACTAGCAGCGTCGCAGCAAAACTTCACATTTGTTAGCAATAGTTTGTAAAGGTGGGAGTGAATGCTCCTTAATAATATTTAGTGTCCCTTACCTTTCAGAGAGAGTCAAGGCGATTAAGGTGCTCTTAAGATGGAGATTCGGTACCGGTGGTTATGCCATAAGTGCAGTCGGCATTAGGGTTGGTCTGTGAGACTCAATCCTGGGCGGGCGATCGCTGCGATCGCAGCAAATGTAAATAATTTCTATCAATTGCTATGGCATCACCCTATTTCAAGTTTGAACAAGACTTTGTCGGCTCACTGCGCTGCATTCCGATGGTTGTGCGCCACAGTTTGGATACCTGCGGGGTCAAACTCAAGCTAGAGCATTGGAATCACTTCACGCTGGCTGACCGTCAGGCCCTGGCCGCGTGGCCATGCGACAGCCCCGATGCGGCTGATGCTTACCAGGAGCGCCTGCAAAAGCTGATCGTTGAGCGCAGTGGCTCACCGGCTAAGACGCTCTCGGTGATGCCGAATCCACCCTGGCAGCAGCTCGATGCGGTGCCAGAAGGGGTACGCGATAAATTTCAGGCTCATCAGGTGCCGCTGTCTTTGGCACAGTGGGCCGGTCTGAGCGAGCTACAGCGATTTGCACTGGTCAAGCTCAGTCGTCCGAGTCACGAGAATAATAATTTCATGCCCGCTGTTCGAGAATTTGGCCTGGATCAAGCGGCCAGTCAATCGGCGACTTAGTAATGGCGGAGCAATGGCAGAGTAATAGCAGAGCAATGGCAGATAGCGCCTTGCTTTGGGTAATGGCTCCGCTAAACTGGTAGCGGCTATCCTCCAGCGATTGAATTCATGACCGGCTCTCGCCCGAATCCACCGCCCACTAATCCGGCTCCCGCCCTCAGCCTCAGCCGCACCGTCAAATCTTCCATGCCCTGGGGATTGATCAGCAGCTTATTTACTCTCTACGTTTTGATCGGGCTGGTGCTGTCGGTGTCAGCGCCGCCTTATTGGGTATGGGTGCCAGCGATATTGGGGACGGGAATGCTAGCGGTCGGTCTGACTCAGCCTTTAACCGTCCATCAGAGCCCAAGTCAGGTCGGGCTCTTGGTCTACTTAGGCGGGCTGATGCTGGTGGTGCCTTTGGCGGTCGCGGTTAATTATGTCGGCGGCGACCAGAGCTTCGACAATATCCGCTTTGCGATCGCGCTAGTAAGTTTAGTTATCCTCACGTTGCTGGCCGTTTTGCTCACAGCCGCTGCTGCTATTGTCACTGCTCGCACCGCCGCCCAGCTCATGCGCACAGCAGACTATCAGCGCAGCCTCTCGGTTTTGCTCATCACCTGCTTTCTCGGTATTCTTTTGGGTGGGCTCGCTGGCTTTTTAATCTTGATGCTCACGGCAGGAGCCTAGCGCTATGTATGCGATTGATTTTGGCACCAGCAACACGGTGATCGCCCGTTGGAACGTGGCTACTCAAGCGCCAGAGACGATCTCGCTGCCAGCACTGTCGGCGCAGATGAAGGGCAATCCGCCGCTGGTGCCTAGCCTGCTGTATGTCGAAAAAGCCGGTGCCAGCGTTGTGGCCGGACAGTCGGTGCGCGATCGCGGCTTAGACTTAACGAGCGACCCCCGGTTTTTCCGTAACTTCAAACGGGGTATCGGCACACCGATGCAGGGATTTATCCCTGAGTTAGACAGCCAGCACCTCTCTTTTGAGCAGGTGGGTGGGTGGTTTTTATCTCAAGTAATTGAGCAAATTAAGGCCCAAGACCCCGACTTTAGCTCGCTGGTGTTGACGGTGCCTGTCGATAGCTTTGAAGCCTACCGGCTGTGGCTCGGGGAGGTCTGTCAGGGCTTAGAAATTGCTCAGGTCAGGCTGCTGGATGAACCGACAGCGGCGGCTTTGGGCTATCAGCTAGGGGCCGACCAGCGAACGCTGCTAGTGATTGACTTTGGCGGGGGCACTTTGGACTTTTCCTTGGTTCAGCCGACGGTGAGTGTGGATCGGCCCGTTGGATTTTTGCTCAAGTGGGGAAAATTGCGGCCATCGGCTCGCACCGGCACTGCTCAGACCGCTAGAACGGTCAAGGTACTGGCCAAGGCGGGCGAAAACCTGGGCGGCGCGGATGTTGACCGTTGGCTGGCTGAGCACTTTTATCAGGTTCAGGATTTGCCGATTACAGCCGTGACCCTGCGGCTGGTCGAAAAGCTCAAGATTGCGCTTTCTAGCGCTCAGTCGGCGACAGAAGCTTACTTCGATGAAGAGACGCTTGATAGCTACGAGCTTTCTTTAGATCGCAGTCACCTCGAAAAAATTCTCACCGAACAGGGCTTTTTTGATCGCCTCGACAATCGTTTAGATCAGCTACTTCAGCAGGCGCAGCGTCAGAATATCAGGGCGCAAGATATCGACGCGGTGCTGTTAGTTGGCGGCAGCGCCCAGATTCCCGCTGTGCAAGACTGGGTGCGTCGTCACTTCGATTCGGACAAAATTCGCAGCGATCGCCCTTTTGAGGCTGTGGCGCAGGGGGCGCTGCGCTTGCAGACCACTCAGCTTCAAGATTTTCTCTATCACAGCTACGGCATTCGCTATTGGGATCGCCGCCAAAACCGCCATAGCTGGCATCCGATTGTCTCCTCCGGCCAGCCCTATCCCACCGCCGAACCGATTGAGCTTTTCTTAGGTGCCTCCAGCGAAAAACAGCCCAGTATCGAACTCGTGCTCGGCGAGCTGGGTGAAGTGCAGGCTACGAGCACTGAAGTGTACTTTGAAGGCGACCAGCTAGTGACCCGTCAAGCGGGCGATCGCGCGGGCGGTCAGCCTCAGGTGCAGGCGCTCAATGACCGCGAAGGGGCGCGAACCATTGCCACGCTAACGCCGCCGGGGGTTCCAGGGAGCGATCGCATTCGCATCTGCTTCAGCATTGACGGCGATCGCTTTCTCCGTATGACCGTTGACGACCTGCTCACTTCAGAAACCCTGATGAACAACCAGGTTGTCGTGCAGCTCAGCTAGCGTCTCTATAGAGGTTAGAAGCCGGGCTACCTAACGGACTTCATCCCTGTCAGCAGTTGGGAGATCAGGTACAGCCAGCTCGTCAGCATCATTCTGGCGAGATCGGTTGGAATTAGCCTCTACCTGCGTCACCATGAAGACCTGGATACTCAGTAACACAATCAGAAACAACACACCCGAAACCGCAAAGCTCAGCCGTTTGGAAGGAATGCTCTGGCCCAAAGCATAGAGAGCAAGCGCAAACACTGCTGATATGAACAGCTTTGACACCAGCAGCATATTCACCGCCGACCAGCAGAGCGCAACCAGAATCGAAGCGAAGTAACCGGCCATCAACAGCAGATGCACACGCTGAGCATACGCCTTTCTCAGGCCCGCCCTGGATCGCGCGAAGGGCAGCGTAGCCGGATTGCTCACAGCGCTCAGCACGTCGATAAACAAAAAGAACAGAGAGGGTAGCCCGCAGATCAGAACAACAACTCCTAGCGGCGGGATTAAAGCAGACCTATTCAGACCCTCTGCGATCTCTACTGACCGGACCGTGCTACTGAGAAGGATGCCTATTGACAGCGACACAAGCGCGAGCAACCCGTCTAGACCTAAAGACTGGCTAATCGCAGCGCGAAAATGGTGAGGCGAAGCTTTGGGAACCGACGCCGCCATCGTCGGCATAACCAGGGTATCAAGCAGATAAGGAGAGGACTGTCTCATAAGGGGGGTGGAAGTACTTAAGATTATGGATCATAGGGTCACGACTGTAGGCTTGCGGTGTCTGACTATCAGAGGGAACAGAGTGACAGGCCACTATTGCTCTTTCCATAGGTCGCAGCGCAGTTCGTCGGAGGTATTCTCTCGGCAAACGGTTCGCTCGTGGTATCTATCGCTACAAATATATAGATACCAAGCTTGCAGTAGATCTGTCAGGGTCGGATGCCAAATCTGCGTAATGTCTACATATTCAAGCCTGTAGAGCCCAGGTATCCTCATCTTCAATTCACAGAGATTGCATCATATCTCTGCATATCCACTGAAGCCTCTGCGTATCTACTGGAGGGGCATAGTCCGCTTTTGGCAGTACTGATACGGTCATCACTGACGCCCGAGGGCAGGCTGAGCTGTGGAAGAATAGGTAACTGTGTGACACTATTCACAAGAAATAACCACCGCTTTTTACTTGCCTACTCATCCCCAAGGAGATCACAGCAACCGTGAGCCCTACCAATACCCCTTCTAAGCGCCAGTCGCCCCCCGTTACGAATGGCGCTATCTTGAGTCACTCGAAGCCTGACAGCGGCGAGCAAAGCCGTTGGACAGTCGAAGATAGTGAGGAACTCTACCGGATTAAAGGATGGGGGGAGCCTTACTTTTCGATTAATGCGGCAGGCAATATTACGGTATCTCCACAGGGCGATCGCGGTGGCTCTCTAGACCTCAAAAAACTGGTAGAAGCGCTTAAACAGCGAGACGTTCAGCTCCCGCTGCTGATCCGATTTTCAGATATTCTGGCGGATCGCCTAGAGCGCATTAATGCCTGCTTTGCCAAAGCATTTGCCCGCTATAGCTGCGAAGGCGTCTACCAGGGGGTATTTCCGGTTAAGTGCAATCAGCAGCGCCATATCGTCGAAGATCTCGTGCGCTTTGGCAAACCCTACCGATTTGGCCTGGAGGCGGGTACTAAGCCAGAGCTGATGATTGCGATGGCGAGCCTGGATACGCCGGGGGCGCTGATTATTTGCAATGGCTATAAGGATCGCTCGTATATTGAAACGGCCATGCTGGGCCAGCGACTGGGGCAAAAGACCATCATTGTGCTGGAGCAGGTGGAGGAAGTGGAGGTGGCGATCGCAGCCAGCAAACGCTTAGGCATCCGGCCAGTGCTCGGGATCAGAGCCAAGCTCGCGGCCAAAGGCTCAGGCCGCTGGGGAGAAAGCGCCGGAGATCGGGCTAAGTTTGGCCTCAGCATTCCTGAAATGATTACCGTGGTGGAAAGGCTTCAGGCGGCTGACATGCTTCCCTGCTTAGAGCTTTTGCACTTTCATATCGGTTCTCAGGTCTCGGCGATCAGCGTGATCAAAGAGGCTATGCGCGAAGCCTGTCAGATTTATGTGGAGCTGGCCAAGCTCGGTGCGCCGATGGGCTATTTAGACGTGGGTGGCGGACTGGGTGTGGACTACGACGGCTCGAAAACCAGCTTTCAGGGCTCAAAAAACTACAGCATTCAAAACTATGCCAACGATGTCGTCGCCCATGTCAAAGATGCCTGCACCGCCGCCGAACTGCCGATGCCCACGCTGGTGAGTGAGAGCGGGCGAGCGATCGCCTCTCACCAATCTGTTCTAATTTTTGACGTGTTGGGCACCAGCGAAGTCAGCCAGAACGAGCCCGACCCCTACCAGGAAGGCGAGCACCGACTAATTCAAGAACTGTGGGACGTGTACGCCGCCATCAACGCAGAGAACTATCAAGAATCTTTTACAGACGCTGTTCAGTTCAAAAAAGAGGCGGCAAGTTTGTTCAACTTCAGCTACTTGCGGCTATCCGAACGGGCTCGGATAGAGAGACTGTACTGGGCCTGCTGTCAAAAGATCGCCGCCCTACTGCGCCACCAGGATGACGTTCCCGCAGAGCTAGAGCATTTAGAGAGCGATATGGCTTCTCTTTACTATGCCAACATGTCTCTTTTTCAGTCGGCGCTGGATAGCTGGGCAATTGGCCAGCTTTTCCCTATCACGCCCATTCACCGGCTAAATGAAGAACCTACTCAGCGCGCCACCCTGGCTGACCTGACCTGCGACAGCGACGGTAAAATTGCCCGCTTTATCGGCAAAAAGGGCCAAAAAGACATTCTGGAGCTGCACTCTTTACAACAGAATTCGCCTTACTACCTGGGCATGTTTTTAGTCGGCGCTTACCAGGAGACTTTGGGCAATTTGCACAATCTCTTCGGCGACACCAACACTGTCCATATCCACCTGGCACCTAAGGCCACCACTCAGCAGGGCTATACGATTGAACAGGTCGTGCGCGGCAACACAACTGATGAAGTGCTTCAGCAGGTGCAGTACGACCCTGAAGATATGATTGAACAGATTCGCCGACGCTCTGAGCAGGCGTTGCAAGATGGCCAAATCACGATTGAAGAGGCCCGTAAGCTAATGGCCAACTACAAGGCCGGGATGGATCGCTACACCTATTTGTCGGAGTCTTAGCCCTGCCTATGAGCCCTACATAAATTTACCGGCCATGCCCAGCATATCGCCCATATCGGCTTCGCCATCTCCATTGGCATCGAGAAAGGCAGTGAGGATAGGATTGCCATCGGCGGGCATGCCCTGCTTGGCGTTACCGGTGCTGAGAAAACGCATTACCAGCGGTAACACCACCGGCAGGATGCCCTGTACCTGATTGCTGTTCAGAGACGTCTTTTGGGTGACTGCTGTGACCATTTCATTGATCTGGGCGCTGTTGAATAGCTGCGGAATCACGGCGGCACCGTTGGCGGCACCTTCGTCGATCAGTGCCTGGGCCGCATCATCGCCCGATTGCTGACGCTTTTCCTGTAGCGAAGTGCGCACAAATCCTCCAATTATGGACATCGCTTGCTGCATGGTATCGGTATCGGCGTTGTTCTCTTGAGCAATCTGCTTGGCCGATCCTAAAATCTGCGCCATTTTGCCGGTGCTGGCCTGACGTCTGGGATCGGCGATCGCGCCCAAAACCTGGTCGAAAAGTCCCATAGTGCGAATTGTCCTTACCTAAATAACGGTGGGGGTTCAACGGTATTATACGGTATGGGTCTCTCTATAATTTCGTCGTAGCATTAGCGACTGGGGTAGCAGCGATCGCCTACGTCCGGTTTATGCTGGGAAAAGACTGGCGATCGCGCAGTCAAACTCCGGCAGTAAGGGCGATGTCAACCTATCTTTAACCGTAAAAGTAGCGACCTTTTTGAGTACCGTATCTTCGCGCCTATACACCTCTAGCTCTTTCAGTCGCCAGTTCACAATCCAATATTCTTGTACCCCATGCAGAGAATAGAGCTTGAGCTTGAGCCTTTTGTCTCGCTGTTGGTTAGCCTCGCCTTCTGAAAGAACTTCCACCATCAGTTCCGGTGCAACGATGAAATGGCCTGACTCGTCTATGCCATTAGTTAATCGTTCTTTGCTGGCCCAGACCACATCAGGAATGACAGCATCGACTTCAGTAAAAATTACGCCAGGGGTCTGAAAAGCACTGCCTAGCCCTGTCTTTTCTGACCAGACTTCGAGCCTTGTACTGATTTTGCCAGCGGCACCTTGATGCCAAATATGAGGCGCACGGGTCACGAGCAGTTCTCCCTCAATAATTTCATAGCGTTTCCATCCGCCATCGTCGGGCATGGCATCTAGATCGTGAATTGTCCAGCGGATGGGATTGGCAACCATGGGATTTGTGAGTGGACGTGTCTTAAGTTTAGCGGATGCGATCGCTTAGTCCTGCTCAGAAAAAGCTAAGCCCCTGATGTCAGTTGGCTAGGAGAACAAAACGGTCGATTAGAATAGAATGCAAGTACACATCAAGCAGTTCATCGCGTCATGATTGCCTCTCCTCACCCTCAGAAAATGACTGCCTCAGAATATCTGGAGTGGGAGCCACGCCAGGAGCTTCGCTATGAATACTCTGACGGTAAAGTATTTGCGATGACTGGTGGCACCAAAGGTCACAATCGAGCGGCCCTTAACCTGTACGGCGCTTTAGTGGATCGTGTGGATGCAGAGGACTGCGAGATCAACGTATCGGATGTGAAGGTCGAATTAGGAGACGGGCTCTCGTACCGCTACCCAGACTTAATTGTGAGCTGTGACGAGCGGGACAAACAGGAAGCAGCGTTTTATCGTTTTCCTAAGCTCATTGTAGAAGTGCTCTCTCCCAGTACTAAGGCAGTAGACCGAGATGAAAAGTTTCAAGAATACATCCAAATTCCGACGCTTGAAGAGTATGTACTAATCAGTTCTCAACGGATGCAGGTAGAATGCTATCGCCGGGGAGAGGGGCGGATGTGGCTGTACTTTCCTTACAAAGCAGGCGAAAAAGTCTCTATTGCGAGCATGGGCGTTGAGTTCCCTATCGAACAGCTTTACAGAAATGTTCGGCTAGAGCCATCGGACTGAGGTTGTGAAGGATGGGTTGCTTGCCCTGAAAATTGTGATCGGCCAGGAGAATAAAACGGTCGATTAGAATAGAATGCAAGTACACATCAATCAGCTCATCGTGTCATGATTGCCTCTCCTTACCCTCAGCAAATGACTGTCCCAGAATATCTGGAGTGGGAGCCTCGCCAGGAACTGCGTTACGAATATTGCAATGGCAAAGTCTTTGCCATGTCAGGCGGTACAAAAAATCACGATGAGCTAGCGTTTAATTTGAGGCGATCGCTCATTGAGCGCGTAGAGGAACAGGGCTGTAACATGAGCGGTTCGGACGTGAAGGTATTGGTTCAAGGCGGTCTCTCGTACCGCTATCCTGATTTATCTGTTAGTTGTGACAATAGAGACGAAGCTAATGACAGTTTCTATGAGTTTCCTAAGCTCATTGTAGAAGTGCTCTCTCCCAGTACTAAGGCAGTAGACCGAGAGGACAAGTTCCAAGAATATATCCAAATTCCGACGCTTGAAGAGTATGTACTGATTAGTTCTCAGCGGATGCAGGTAGAATGCTATCGCCGGGGAGAAGGGCGGATGTGGCTGTACTTCCCTTATAAAGTAGGTGAGAAAGTCTCTATTGCGAGCATGGGCGTCGAGTTCCCTATCGAACAGCTTTATAGAAATGTTCGGCTAGAGCCATTGGACTGAGGTTGTGAGGAGGATGGCAATCGTGGGATTTGCGGGTAGGCGTGTCTATGGTTTGATGGATGCGATCTTTCCAGCACACGGTTAGGCAATCCTCCCAACTGACGTTTTAAAAGATTTTATACCTCAATGCTGATCGAGGCTATCACTTTGGCAAGTATGCTGAGCATTTCAATGGCAGTCTGATGAATCTTTACTGACGGAGTGTATTTCTCGACACCAAATTCCGTAGTTTGTACATTTCCACTTTTCTTACCCACTATACTTCCACCCAACATACTCGGAAGGAAGTTGTGCGTGATATCGTTTCTTAGCTTCTTCGAAAACCCAAACGCATCTTTTTGAGTTATTTGGTTGTACAGATTCGGAGAGATTTCTCTTATTCCTCG
>JBBQAC010000032.1:0-24275 GCA_038315915.1 Phormidesmidales cyanobacterium | reverse complement strand
CTTTCGAGCTTAAGCTCGCGGGCTATAGCATCTTGCACCTCAACCTTATCGGCATTGCCATGCCCGGTAATCGACTGCTTGATCTGCGCCGGGGTAAATTCGACAAAGGGCAGTTTGCGCTGAGCTAACACCAGCATCACCACGCCGCGAGCCTGCGCCACCAAAATGGTATTGCCCATCCGGTAAAAAAACAGCTTTTCAATCGAGACCAAATCAGGCTTGTACTCGTCGATCACGCTGTGCAGATCGTCGTAGATAGTGCACAGACGCTCGCCGGTATCGGTTCGCGCCGGGGTTTGCACAACGCCGTAGTCTATGACCTGAATGTTGGGCGCAAGTGCCCGCATTTCAGCCGGGTCATACTCAATCACGCCAAATCCCAAAATAGCCAGCCCCGGATCGAGCCCCAGAATGCGTTTAGTCATATTGGGCGGGCGGATTGGGGAGCATTTGCAGTTCGTTGGACAAAGTTAAATTGCTATCTCACCCCAGCGGGCTGACGACCGTTCGCATGGGCAGCAGGCTCGGCAACGCCAAAGGTTTTGCTGAAGCTTTTCTCCACCTTAACCCCAGAATCACTCGACTCCAAAGGATCCTTCCGCAGCCGATGGCGCAAGCAAAGGACAATCACTCGCTGGATATCTTCCAGGGTGACTTCGCTACGGCCTTCGTAAGCAGCCAGCGCTTTCGCTGCTCGGTTGATTACAATGTCGCCACGCAGTCCATCGACATCTAGCTCAGCGCACACTTCAGAAATTTTCAGCCGCAGCTCATATTCGAGCGTGACGTCGCCCAAGCGATTTTGAGCCTCAATAATTTTTTGCTGAAGCGCTGTCTGCTCACCTTCACACTGAGCCGAAAACGCCGCCGGATTTTGATCGAATTCGGTGCGCTGCTCGACAATTCGCACGCGCTGCTCAGGGTCGCGAACGGTACGGATTTCGGCGTGCATTCCAAAGCGATCCAAAAGCTGAGGCCGCAGCTCGCCTTCCTCAGGGTTACCCGAACCAATCAGCACAAATTGAGCCGGGTGGCGAATAGAAATGCCCTCCCGCTCAACCGTATTCCAGCCCGAGGCAGCAGAGTCGAGCAGCACATCAACCAGGTGGTCATCGAGCAGATTCACTTCGTCTACATACAGTAAGCCGCGATTGGCTTTAGCGAGTAGACCCGGCTCAAATGCCTTGACCCCTTCAGATAGCGCCTTTTCGATGTCGATAGTGCCGCAGACCCGGTCTTCGGTCGCACCTAGAGGCAGATCAACCATTGGCACTTTTTTCGCAGCTACTGGAATTTCCTGTCCTTCGCGCTCTGCGGCGACATCGGGGTTTTGTGGATCGCGGTTGAAAGGGTCATCGGCGACAACTTCAATATCGGGGAGAAGGTCAGCGAGCGCCCGGATAGTGGTGGATTTGCCGGTACCGCGATCGCCCATAATCATCACCCCGCCAATCTTCGGATCGATCACGTTCAAGATCAGCGCGAGCTTCATATCTTCTTGACCGATTACCGCAGTGAAGGGAAAAACGGCGCGGCGGGCTGATGGCGTTGCGGTACTCACAGGCTTAAGTTCATGTATGACAGAGCTTATTCATTGTGCCATAGGAGACCATGCCAAATGGGTCTGCCCCCAAATAAAAGCGCTCATCCCCAAGAATTCCGCTCAGCAAAACGATTTTTTATCTTCTAGCTACATTTGTCCTGAGCAGGCGTATCGCGACGGAATAGTTAACCGGTAGATGCACCCTGACCGTTCCCTGATGCTTTTTAAGTATTGGGGAATTTTTTTATCCGCTGGGAGCGATCGCCCTGGAATCACTCGATTTGACCCATTAAAAAAGCCGCTAGCTGAGTAGCGACCTTTTTTATGGATGAACGCAGCTAAGCCTCTATGCAGGCTCGCTCTCATCTGAGGTTTCGGCTGGTTCCTCGGCAGATGCTTCAGCGACGGTCTCAGCCGGTGTCTCATCAGCCGGTACTTCAGTTGCTTCAGTATCTTCAACCGGTGCTTCAGTTGCCTCGGTATCTTCAACCGGTGCTTCTTCAGAGGGTGTTTCTTCAGCGACTGGCGGCGCTTCGACTTTGGCAGTGGGCTTGGGTCCGCGTACTAGCGCTGGGTTAAAAGGCGCTTTGGGAGCGTCGTCACTGTCTCTGCCTCGGCCCTTGCCTCGACCTTTGCCCTGTCCCTTACCGCCTCGTCCCCGGTCTTCGCTGCGATCTTCGCTGCCTGCTTCACTGCCGACTGGGCGATCGCCTTTTTTAACCGGCTTAGGAACATTGCTGGCGGCTGGGGCCACCTGGGCTGGGGCCACCTCGCTGGCTGGGGCCATCCCGCTCTGGTCAGTCTGTTTGGCAGCTTCGCGCTCACTCTTTTTGATAGGACGCTCTACCATGATCTATCCGCCTGTACTTGAATTGCCAACCAATCGTATCACGCGGGATTGAGAGCGGCCAGATCCGCTCAATGTCCCCTAATGCTCCCTCAAGACCTCCTCAAAGCCCCCTCAAAGACACCACATACAAAGGTGTATTTTTAAAGGCGCTCAATTATCTTGAGACCAGCTATCTTCCAATGGCGGCGGCGATGGCTCGCTCTCCAATAGCGGCGTACCGTTGTCGGGAGAAGCATCGATGGTTTTACCCACTTCGCCATTGTCGAGCACCGCCTCAGGATCAAAGTTGAGCCCGAGTACGTCAATCAGCGCATCCTCATCCGAATTGAGCTGATAAAACGGCACCATCAGATTGGAAAGCTTGGGTTCCAAAGCATTGACAACGCCCAAAATCAAAAATGAAGAGGGACGACGACCGCCCTCAGGCGTGCGCACAGACGTCGTCGCCATCTGCACTTCTAGCCAAGTGCGGTTGGCACGAAAGTAGTCGAGCCACTTGTCTCGAATAACCGACGTAAAGTTCTCAAAAAAGGCCATCTTTAAACCTGTAAGGAATCGTCAACAAACTGCAAAGGGCAACACTATGGCTAGGAAAACCTACCTACCAGCAGATTTTACGACAGCTACAGACTGATTTACTCACCCCTGCTGTGCATATAGCCCCAACATCGCAGCAATCTAACACCCTTCAGGCGTTATGACTAGAGCATCCGCAAATTATATTTGTCAACGGCGATTCAACGGCGATCTTTCAGCGCGGCCTTACCCCACGTCCGGATTGTTAGGGCGCACAAAAACGCTGTACACACTCAGATCTTCCTGGTGACCCGCTGTGACATCGAGTCCCGGTTGGCGGCGAGCTTGCAGGTCAGCCACGGCCCGGTGCAGATCGGCAGCGATCGCCTCATGGGATTTGGTCACCACCGGATCGGCTTCTAGCAGTTGAAACTTATAGAACAGCATCTGCGAAAAATCGGTCAAATCCCCACTGAGCAGTTCAGCCGGAGAAACGTTGATCGGCCCTTGCCGAATAATTTGCTCGATTAGCTGCGGGCTCAAAATTGCCTGAAACTGCTGAACGTAGGCCCAGGAGATCGACCGCAATTCCGTCTGCAAAGAGCCTTTTTCGAGATAGCTCGCCACCTGCTGAGCCAGGGCTATCCACTCTGGGGCCACCCATCGACTCAGCGCTGCGTCCAAATCAAAAGTGTCAACTACCCGGCTTACCAGCGCCCGACCGACCGACCGGCTCAGCGAACCATCATTCAAGGTGGCAATAATCGTTTGCGTCAGCGCGATAAGATTCCCAGAACGCCAGTCTGCATTGTCCGGCGCAAACTGCTGCAAATAAGCGCTGAGCACGTTTTTCACCATCGCCTCTCGATCTTTCAACCACACGGCTACCTGCTCAGCGAGAAGTTGCGCTGAAACATCAACCAGAGAGGCTTCCATGCCCAGGCTCTTAAAGGCGGCGATCGCCTCATTCGTAAACTTTTCCAAATCCCTGTGCTCAACTGTCACCGTCTCAACATTGGCCACCACCGCGCCAATCACCGCCCGCAGTTCAGCCTCAGAACCCGGTTGGCCAAAAGACACCACATAGGCCCGCAAAACATTGAGCACCTGCTTCAAATTCTCAAACTTGGAATGACGAGCAGCCGGCGCTTGATCCGGGAGATCTGACGCGGTACGCGCCGATGTCACCACCTGATCAAAGGTGGAACTATCTGAAGGCTGCTCATCAGCATTATCAGAATTGGGGGAAGGGGGAGCCGCCAAGGAAGTTTCTGCTAGAGCCTCTTCTACCGTCAGAAACTCACCCGATTGGGCTGGTGCGTCAGCAGAGACAGTCTGCTCAGACGGATCTTCCTCCGGTTGCCGGAATGTGCTCAACAACCTACGAAATGATTGAAACATGGCTCTCTCCCCAGCGTTGAAAACTGAAGCTTAAGTTAAAATACAATGGCGTAAGTGCGATCCCAGAATACTGCCAGAATACTGAAGATCGTACAATCTGCCTGCCTTTCGCAGAAACTATTGTGAAACTATACCTAAAAAGGCTTGCAATAGAACATCGACAGCTTTTTCCCCTATTGCACTTAGGTCAGCAGAAAAGTATCTACATCTAGTATTAAGTTGTAAGACCTCTACGAGTCTTATGCTTTTAGCAACTTTGCCTATATTTGAGCTGTTTCACCCTAAAATCGCAGCAGTTCCAAACAATTTAGAGCTGCCTGCTCACATTAATAAGTGGCTTAGAAACAGGTGTGACACCTGATTGAACTGACGAAAATAGACCCTGATTATAAGCATTTTTAGCTTTGATCTAGCTTTAGATGTATGAATTTAACAGTATTGAACGAAACGGAAGAACAAGCTGGCACCGTTTGCTTTTTAAGGGATAAGGCTGCACTGAGCTATCCCTATAGGCATACTTAGTTTCAGATGTTTCCCTAGGAAGATGAAGGGCAGCGCCGTTGTTTCTACGCTGAGCAAGCTACTTACAAAAAACGTTGAAAACTGAGTTTCTACAGCCATGTTAACCATGTTTAAAGGCCGTACTCAGTGTCAAAGGTTTTCTGTATAAATCTTCGGAGTTTTATCCATGTTTTTCCACAAAAAAGAATTAATTGCCAAGGAAGTCAAAGTTGACGAACCCAATCCTATGTTTGCCCAGCTTTTGCTGGAGCAGTTCGGCGGTGCTACCGGTGAACTGACAGCTGCTTTGCAGTACTGGGTTCAGTCTTTTCATGTCGAAAATCAAGAAATCAAAGACATGCTGCAAGACATCGCTATTGAGGAGTTCAGTCATTTAGAAATGGTTGGCAAGCTGATCGAAGTCCACACCAAGAACGCCGATCAGTCCAAGCAGGCTGCTGCTTTTAACAGCAGTCTCTTTGCAGTACGCGGTGTCGGTCCCCATTTCTTAGATTCTCAAGGGTCGGCTTGGACGGCAGCTTACTTAAACGAAGGCGGTGACGTAGTGCGCGACCTGCGCGCCAACATCGGTGCTGAGGCCGGTGCTCGCCAGACTTACGAATCTCTGATCAAGCTTGCCCCTGATGCCGGCACTAAAGAGACGCTAGTACATTTACTAACTCGCGAAATTGCGCACACGCAGATGTTTATGAATGCGTTGGAATCGCTTGGTAAGCTGACCGATCCCTTCTTTGGTAACGTGCAGCCGGATGAAACAGTCGATATCTACTACAATCTCTCTACCAACGGCGACGCAGACCATCGCGGGCCCTGGAACTCAGATGAGAACTTTCGCTACATTGCCGATCCATTGAAGGAAGCTACTAAAGGAGCAAAGGCATAGGCACTTGCGATCGCGGTACGCAAGCGGGCTAAGGGATTGAAATTGTCAGCCTACGGCCCGTGTGAGTGATCCTGATGCTGAATAGCGCAGCGAATTGTAGCGGCTACCGATTGGGCTAGCGCAGCCAAGTCATAGCCGCCTTCCAAGCCCAGCATCAGGGGTACTTCGAACTCTAAACAAGCCTGTGTGAACCAGTCATAGTCTTCAGGCTGCAGTAACATCTCTGCCAAAGGGTCGGCTGAAGTAGCGTCATACCCAGCGCTAACAATTATCAGGTCGGCATCAAACTCTGTCAGAAAGGGCTGAGCGTGCGTGGCCCAGCACCGTGTGTAGTCACTGATGTGGCTACCTGGTGGCAGTGGTAGGTTGAGCACGTTTCTATGCCGCCCAGTTTCGCCGACCTGTCCTGTACCTGGGTAGGCGGGTGATTGGTGAAATGAACAGTACGCGATGTTGGGATTCGTCTCTACCAATGCTTGCGTGCCGTTGCCGTGGTGTACATCCCAGTCGAGAATTGCCACCCGAGAAATATTCAGGCAGCTCAAGGCGTAGTGAGCTGCGATCGCCGCATTCGAAAGCAAACAAAACCCCATGCCCCGATCTTTTTCGGCATGATGACCGGGTGGCCGTACCAAAGCAAAGGCAGAAGCTCGCTGCTGCCACGCCCAGTCCACTCCGTCAAGCCAGGCCGCTACCGCCAGCAAAGCCAGATCATAGCTTTCAGGTGACATTACCGTATCGCCATCTAAGTGACCGCCCCCCTGCTGAGCAAAAGCTTTGAGCGCGCTCACATACGCCGCGCTGTGAACGCGATGAATATGAGGCATTACCGCCCGATTTGAAGGCTCTACCCAGCTTATTTTATCGGCCCACTCATGCTCAGTTGCGGTCGCCTCTTGACAGCGCTTTAAGTACTCAACAATCGCGCTCAGACGACCGGCATTCTCAGGATGACCAACACCCGTGTTGTGTCCGGCAAAGCGATCGCTATAAAAAACAGGAAAACGGTAGTCCATAAGCGTTTGAGAATATCAGCGAACTCCCCATTTAACGACAGTTAGTGCCGTCAAAAAAGGCTAAAACGTGATAGAATTATGAGCGTACTTACGATTATTTTATAGCCTGCCAATAGCGTCAAAACCCGAATAAAATCTCAGCCAAAACTTTAGTCGGATTTTTGGCTACTTGGTTCAGGTCTCTTTAAAGCCGCCAGTTAATCAGAACGTCTGCTTTTTACGGTTATAGCAAACTTCAACAGTTTCAAGAATTTGTCGCCAAAAACTCAGGATTCTGACACTGCTGCTTTCAACTAAATTCCCTCACAAATCTCCGGAGCTTCCTACATGAGTAGTCCTCAAGAGCGCATCGTTCCGACGGATCTGCGCAATGAGATGTCTCGATCCTACCTCGAATACGCGATGAGCGTGATCGTCGGTCGAGCCTTGCCAGATGCCAGGGATGGCCTCAAGCCAGTACATCGGCGTATTCTCTATGCCATGCACGAGCTAGGACTGACCGCCGACCGACCGTTTCGCAAATGCGCCCGCGTCGTCGGTGAAGTGCTCGGTAAGTATCATCCCCATGGCGACACAGCGGTGTACGACGCCCTGGTGCGAATGGCCCAGGACTTTTCCATGCGGCATCCGCTGATCAACGGCCACGGGAACTTTGGCTCGGTCGACAACGATCCGCCAGCCGCCATGCGTTATACCGAGTCTCGCCTGCAAGCGCTGACAGGTGCGGCCCTCCTGCAAGATATCGAAGCAGAAACCGTTGACTTTGCCGATAATTTCGACGGCTCTCAGCAAGAGCCGGTGGTACTGCCAGCGCGCATTCCCCAACTGCTGGTAAATGGTTCTTCAGGGATCGCCGTTGGGATGGCTACCAACATTCCCCCTCACAACCTGGGCGAGGTGATCGACGGCGTGATTGCCCTGATTGATAATCCGGAGATCACCAGCCTTGAGCTGATGGAACATATACCCGGGCCAGACTTCCCAACTGGCGCTCAAATCATCGGCTCTCAGGGCATTCGAGATGCCTACACCACTGGCCGGGGCTCGGTGACCATGCGCGGCGTCGCCAATATTGAAACCCAGGAAAACAGAGGTCGCCCGGACAGAGAAACCATCATCATTACCGAGCTGCCTTATCAAACCAACAAGGCGGCGCTGATTGAAAGAATCGCCGATATGGTGAACGAGCGGCGACTGGAAGGAATTTCCGATCTGCGCGATGAGAGCGACAGAGACGGTATGCGCATCGTCATCGAACTCAAGCGCGACGCCTACCCCCGAGTTGTTCTTAACAATCTCTACAAGCAGACGCCGCTGCAAAACAACTTTGGCGTCAACATGCTAGCGCTGGTCAATGGTGAGCCACAGCTGCTCACTTTGCGAGAGTTCTTGCAGGTCTTTTTAGACTTCCGCATTGAGACCATTACCCGCCGCACGCGCTACCAGTTGCGCAAAGCGCAAGAGCGTGACCATCTGTTGCAGGGCTATTTGATTGCCTTGGACAACCTGGATGCGGTCATCGCCCTGATTCGCGGCTCTGCGGATGCGGCCAACGCCAAGGCTGAGCTGGTCGAGTCCTATGGCCTTTCTGAGACTCAGGCCGATGCCATCTTACAGATGCAGCTACGCCGCCTCACCGCTTTAGAAGCTGAAAAGATTCAGCAGGAGCATGAAGATCTCGAAGTTAGGATTGCCGACTTAGAAGATATTCTGGCTAACCGCGATCGCATTCTCACCATCATCAGAGAAGAGGTCGCCCAAATTCGCGAGGCCCATGCCAACGAGCGCCGTACCGTACTTGAACAGGACGAAAACGACCTCTCTGATATCTCTCTAATCGCCAATGAACAGGTGGCTATTTTAGTCACTGAGCAGGGCTACATCAAGCGCATGTTAGTCGACACCTTCGAGGCTCAAAACAGGGCAACTAGAGGCAAGTCGGGCACCCGCATGAAAGACGATGACGGCATTGAGCACTTCATCACCTGCTGTACGCATGACCATGTTCTCTTCTTTACCGACCGGGGCGTTTCTTACTCCCTGCGGGCCTATCAAATCCCAGAAAGCTCTCGCACGGCCAAGGGCTATCCGCTGGTACAGATGCTGCCAATTCCCAAAGAGGAGAAAGTCACCTCGGTGATCGGCGTGAGCGACTTCACAGAAGATGAATACCTGGTCATGTTGACTCAGGGAGGCTTCGTCAAAAAGACAGCGCTATCGGCCTTTAGCCGCATTCGCACCAACGGCCTGATCGCTATTTCACTCGAAACAGGCGATCAGCTCAGATGGGTGCGGTTGGCCCGAGTGGAGGACAGCATTTTGATCGGTTCTCAGCGGGGGATGACCATCCACTTCAAGACCGATCATGCGCAGCTGCGTCCTCTCGGTAGGCCGACCAAGGGGGTGCGGGCGATGTCGTTGCGGGATGGCGATCGCCTCATCAGCATGGACATTTTGTCCTCGCAGATCGTAGCGGCCATTGAAGCAGCGGGTGAAGCGGCTAGTGACGAGGGAGAAGACGATATCGTTATTAGCGATCAGGGGCCATGGGTGCTGGTGGTCTCTGGCAATGGCTTGGGCAAGCGGGTGCCCGTCTCTAACTTCAGGCTGCAAAACCGGGCCGGGATGGGGCTAGTCGCGATCAAGTTCCGCAAAGACGGCGACGAACTGGTGGCGCTGCGGATTGCCGAAGCCGATGACGAGCTGATGATCGTCAGCACTCGCGGCATCATCATGCGGCAGTCGGTCAACGCGATTTCTATTCAGTCGCGGATGGCTACTGGGGTACAGCTGCAAAGGTTGGATAGTGACGATGCGATCGCTGCGGTGGCCCTCGTTCCCCACTTAGAAGAAGAGGAAGAGGCCGACGATCTGCCCTCAGAAGAGGTGGCTGAAGCCGTCGCCGAAACCGCTGCTGAAGCGCAGATTATCACCGCCATAGAAGACGCCCCCGAAGTCGTCTCTGAAGAAATTGCCGATGCGATTTCAGAGAGCGAGTCAGCAGATAGTGAGGAAGATAGCGAGATCGAAAGCTAGCTTTTGCGGGCGTTCTATCAGATCCCCCTTCTGAAAGCGGCGGGTTTGATTGGCTCAATTGCAAAGCATCTCTCAATCAGGCTGCTGGAAGGGCGCACTGTCGCCTATCACCGGCAGCTTTTTTCATCGGTTAACAATTGACATCATTATTCCGCCTTTAGATGTATTATCGCCGGTACTGAGTGTTTGTATCCTGAGGACGTCAAGCAGGCGATATTTAATAGCTAAGCTTCTGATACGACCCGCCGAAAATGACCCTCCGTAACGACCTGTTGATAGAGGCAACGACGGCAATTTTGTAAAAAAAATCGCCAATGCCGGTACTTTTTCTCTATAAATCGCCTTGAAGCTGTACTCTTGTCTCTAAATCCCGGTAAGCCTGCTAATTTTCTAACTATTAGCGACGCTCGAAAACTTTCTAATACACGATTCAAAATATGCTCAACCTAATACCTACCCCAGGAACAGGTGTTAGCCTCGCTGGAGTTGGCCTATCGCCAATTCTGGCCCAAGCTACTACCGACAGGGCCGAAAGAAATGGCTTTAGCATTGACAGCATCACCAGTGGCTTTGGCGTTGGTCTAGGCGAATTTTTGCCCAGATTGTTAGGCGCAATTGTCCTTTTGGTGGTTGGCCTGATTGCTGCCTACATCGTTGCTTGGGCAATTAAAAGCCTGCTCGACAAAACCAGCATAGATGATCGATTAGCCGCTTCGGTGACCGGTCGTCCGGCGCACGAAGTTCCTGCTGCTAAATGGATTAGCAGTATCGTTTTCTGGATTATTGCGCTGCTGGCCATTATTGGCTTTCTAGAAACGCTCAATCTGACCGTAGTATCTGAGCCATTGAACAATCTGGTCAGTACTGTCCTGGAGTACCTGCCTCGGATTTTCAGCGCGGCTATTTTGCTAGCAGTCGCTTGGGGCGTTGCAACGATAGTTAGAACTCTAGTCAATCAAGGATTGTCACGGCTCAATCTAGATGATCGACTAGCTGAGAATACAGGCGTCGATCCCCGGCAAAGCTCTGTACGAATTCACGAAACGCTAGGAAACGCCCTTTACTGGCTGGTGTTTCTGCTGTTTTTGCCGCTGATTCTCAACGCACTAGAGCTAAACGGTCTGCTGGGGCCAGTTCAGAACCTGATTGACCAGTTCTTTGCCGCCATTCCTCAAATTCTTAAGGCGCTCTTGATCTTCGGCGCTGGCTGGCTGTTGGCCAAAATTGCCAGAGGCATTGTGACCAACCTCCTGTCGGCTACAGGGGTAGATAATCTGGGCCATCGCATGGGTCTTGCCAGAGCAAATACGCCTGGTAGCGGCCAGTCTGTGTCCAGCTTGGTCGGCATCCTTGTATACGTGCTGATCTTGATTCCGTCAGCGATCGCCGCTCTCAATGCGCTCAATATTGACGCCATCTCCGATCCAGCAATCAGTATGCTGGAGCAGATCTTGAACTATATCCCGCTGCTACTCGCAGCCGGTGTGGTACTAGCGGTGTTCTACTTCATCGGTAAGTTTATCGGTGAATTGGTGACCAGCCTGCTGGAGAGCGCTGGCTTCGACAGCATCTTTGAAGCCCTCGGCCTACCTGACATTTCTCCTGCCGCGCGCGCTACAACGACATCAGCCCCCCCGGCTTATCAGCCATCGGACTTTGGCAGTACAGCGGTACAGCCCGGTTCCACCACCATTCAGCCTCCTGGCGGAATGGAATCATCCACAACGGCTGTCAGCAGTGGTAAATCGCCCTCCGAAATTGTGGGTCTGATTGTCCTGGTAGGCGTAGTGCTCTTTGGGGCAGTGACAGCCGTTGAGATTTTGCAGCTCGACCAGCTCACGCTCATTGTCGCTGCCATTCTTGAAATTGCCGGACAGGTGCTCGTAGGGGTGGTAATTTTCGCCATCGGTCTGTACGTTGCCAACCTGGCTTTCCGGCTGATCAGCAGCAGCAGCAGTACCTCTTCCAACACGCTGGCTCAAGCGGCTCGAATTGCGATTCTGGCCTTTGTCGGAGCGATGGCGCTGACTCAAATGGGCGTTGCGCCTAATATCGTGAACCTGACCTTTGGCTTGCTATTGGGTGCGGTAGCAGTCGCGATCGCCATTGCCTTTGGTCTCGGTGGCCGCGATGTTGCCAGTGAAGAACTTAGAGACTGGATCAAGCATCTCAAGCGATAGTTTGATACTAGGTTTGAAAATCTGGCCTGAGCGCACTGCCCTCAGTGACTAGATTCGCTCAGCTAGCAACCAAAGCCCGCCGTTCAGGAACTGAATCTTGGACTGCGGGCTTTGTCATGCGATGCGCTGGTCTGGCTTCGGGGTCTATCGAACCCTCCCCAAAGCCGACCGGTCTGGCAGCACACAATATTTTTTGGAAGTCTCCTATACAATATGGGCACCGGGCATATCCCGTGTAATCGGCCAAATGACGAGCGCAACTATAACTGAGACGCCTACACAGCCGCATGAACAGCAACGATCTCGCTAAGTACATAGAAGCAACCGACGGCATTGGTAAGCCCTGGCTGCTGATTCAGTTACGACTAGCCAAGCTCAAAGAGCGCCGCCGTGAAATCAGCGCCGAAGAGTTCAATTTTCAAATTGCCGAACTGCACGCAGAGCTAATGAAACTAGGCCAGTGGTGGATCGGTCAAGAAGAAGACGTTTTTTAAAGAGATCTCAAGGAACGAGGAATGACTAAAGCTTCCGCTAGCCGTAAAGCCAATGCCCAATCTAACGGCAAATCTGACGTTAAATCTGACAGCAAAGACACTGCTAAAACCAAAGATAAATCTGAGGCTCCAACCCCTAGCACCGCCGCCGCCAAACCTCAAAAAACGGCTTCCGCTGACGTTGCTCAGCTAGAGGACAGTCAGTGGTATCTTAGCCGCGAGCTCAGCTGGTTAGAATTCAATCGCCGTGTCCTGGCCGAAGCCCTCGACGAGCGCACGCCCCTGTTAGAACGACTCAAGTTTCTATCCATCTTTTGCTCAAACCTGGACGAATATTTTATGGTGCGCGTAGCCGCTACCAAGCAGCAAATCGACGCCGATGTCAGCAAGCGCACCCCTGATGGCCGCACCCCTACTGAGCGCCTGCAGGATATCAGTCAGCGGCTGCGCCCGATGATTGTGCAGATGCACCATCACTTTCAGACTGAACTCAGACCCAAAATGCTTGAAGATGGCATTTATCTACTTGATTACGCGGATCTAAACCCAGCCCAAAGTGCCCACTTAGATGCGTATTTCAATGAGCAGGTTTTCCCTGTTCTGACGCCGCTGGCCGTCGATTCTGGGCATCCATTTCCCTACATCTCCAACTTGAGCCTTAACCTTGCCGTCGAAATTGAAGACCGCGAGTCGACCGAGCCTCATTTCGCCCGCGTAAAAGTACCCAAAGTTCTCCCCAGGTTTGTGTCCCTACCAGATGACTTGTGCCCCACCGAAGACAGGCACTGTCATTGGACAGGCGTACCTATGGAGCAAATCATCGCCAACAATATTGTTGCTTTGTTCCCCGGCATGAAGGTAAAAGACTGCTACGCCTTTCGCATTACCCGCAACGCCGATCTTGCCGTAGAAGAAGATGAAGCCGACGATTTGATGCTGGCAATTGAGCAGGAGTTGCGTAAGCGTAGGTTAGGCGGATCGGTAGTGAGGATGGAGCTGGAAGTAGGGATGAATCCGGCCATGCGCGCGACGCTGATGAATGAGCTCAAAATTCAAGAAGAAGATGTCTATGAAATTGAAGGTTTGATTGGTCTGACCGATCTGATGGCGCTGATGGCGCTGCCGCTGCCTAACCTGAAAGATCCTCACTGGACACCGGTCATTCCCGGCTCCTGGAAAAACGTTCAACATCCAGAAGGCGAAGATGTTTTTTCGCTGATTCGGCGGCGCGATCGCCTCGTCCACCACCCCTACCACGCCTTTTCAAGCACTGTTCAAACTTTTATCACGCAGGCAGCGAGCGACCCGGATGTGCTGGCCATCAAAATGACGCTGTACCGCACTTCCGGCGATTCTCCGATTGTCAACGCTCTGATCGAAGCGGCTGAAAATGGCAAGCAGGTCGTTGCCCTGGTGGAGCTCAAGGCTCGCTTCGACGAAGAAAATAATATCAACTGGGCGCGGACGCTAGAGCGCTCAGGGGTTCATGTGGTGTACGGATTAATGGGCCTGAAAACCCACACCAAAGTTTCTCTGGTCGTACGCCGGGAGAAAACTGGTATTCGCCGCTATGTCCACATTGGCACCGGCAACTACAACCCCAAAACCGCCCGGCTGTATACCGATTTGGGAGTATTGAGCTGCCGTGAAGAATTTGGTACCGACCTGACCGACCTCTTCAACTACCTCACCGGCTACTCGCGTCAGCAAACTTACAAACAGCTCCTGATTGCACCTGTTAACCTGCGCAGCCAAATGACTGAGTTCATCCGTCAGGAAGCCAAGCTGGCCAGCAGCGGTAAAACTGGCCGCATCATCGTCAAAATGAATGCGCTCGTCGATCCCGACATCATTGCTGAGCTTTACCGGGCCTCTCAGTCGGGCGTAGAAATTGATCTGATTATTCGAGGCATTTGCTGCCTGCGGCCTGGTATCGAAGGCATCAGCGAAAACATTCGGGTAGTGAGCATCATTGGTCGCTTCTTGGAGCACTCCCGAATTTTCTACTTCCACAACGATGGCGAGGCTCGCTACTACATCGGCTCTGCCGACTGGATGCCCCGCAACCTGGATCGCCGGGTAGAAGCACTCGTGCCCATCGACGCCCCGCTCCTACAAAACGAACTGATGGAGCTACTGCAAATATGCTTAGAGGACAACCGTCAGGCGTGGGAAATGCATGCCGATGGAACCTACAGCGAACGACATCCTAAGCAAGGTGAGCCCGAGCGCAGCACACACAAAATTTTGATGGAGAAAGCACTGGCTCAGAGCTAATGACAGGTCGCTGTAGATAGCCTGTGTACTTAAATAAAGACTTTTCGCAGCTATTCAAACTTCTCTAGCTGCTCCAACTTAAGCCAAGCATTGGGCGTCGGCACGCGGCCAAACTTGACGAGCGCGTAGTCATCACGGGTTTCCAGAATTTCTCCCTTGGTGTCAAACAAATAGCTTGAAAGACGGCGATCGCTCGCCTTCGCCTCCAGGCTATTTTCAAATTTTTCTCGCACCAGGCGGACAAAATCCCCTTTCTTTACCGGCATAGCTTTCTCGTAGGTTCAGTTACCAACCGTCATTGTATCGCCATTGTCTCATCCGAAAAGCCCTACCTTTGACAGGTGGGACAGTAGTGCGCCGAACGTCCCGCTAGCTGCAAGCGAACAATTTCGCCATTACACGCCCGGCAAGGCTCACCCTCGCGGCCATACACCCAGGCCACCCCGCCATAGTTACCGTTGGTGCCGTGAATATCGCGAAAATCGCTAAACGTTGTCCCTCCCGATTCGATGCTAGTTGTCAGAACCTGCACAATGGCAGCGTGGAGACGAGCAATCCGCTGTTTGCCAAGGCGATCGCACCTCACCCGTGGCCGAATCCCACTGATAAACAGCGCCTCATCCGCGTAGATGTTGCCAATTCCCGCCACGAGCTGCTGATCGAGCAGCGCATTCTTAATCGGACGCTGACGACCCTTTAGCGCAGCCGCCAGATAAGCAACCGAGAAATCTTCGGAAAAAGGCTCCGGCCCTAACTTCTTCAGTCCGGTGATGACCGATTCGACCGGGCGACCCGGCGGCACCCACCACAGCCGCCCAAAAGTGCGCTGATCAACGTATCGAAGCTCCTGGTTTCCCGCAAAAAATAGCCGCACCCGGCAGTGGGTTTGCACCGCTTCATCTCGATCCACCCACAGCAATTGACCGGTCATGCGCAAGTGCACGCCCAGCCAACCCGCCGGTTTTGCTCGCTCACCGTCAGACCGCTCAAGCTCAGCCAGTAGATACTTACCGCGTCGATGCCAGGCGACAATCTGAGTGTCGGCAATTCCCGCCAAAAATTTATCAGCCGGTTCAGGGTAAGCAATCGTACGCGCTAAGCGTATTTCACCGCCTCGAACCGGCTGATTGAGCGTGACCCGAGTAAGCCCCCGGCGAACAGTTTCTACTTCAGGTAGCTCAGGCACTGCGATCGCTTAATACAGACTGTACGGGTATCTGTTGAGTCATTGCCATTCGCTATCCGCCCTCAACAGGTTTCTTCCGCTTAGCTTTAGGTGCGGCGTTCCTTTTCAGAGGCAAACTTTCCGCAACCGATGGGTCAGCGGGCTTTTCAGCAGACTTTTGAGCAGGCGAATTGGGCGGGCGGCTCGACGCTTTGTTACTCGACGCTTTGTTGACAGGTGTCTTTTCTAGCTTCTTCTCTGGAGGCGCTTCCACCTCCACCAGTTCGGCTTCAGCAAAGTTGTTAGTGCTCACCCCAGCGTAGTTCACCTTGTTAAAGCGCACCACCACCGGATACTTAATCCCGCTTTGATCCACTGAAGCGACGGTACCAGTTTCCTTGTACCAGTAAGACTCTGGACGCAGAATCTTGACCTTAGAACCACGCTGAACCATGAACAACTGCTTTTAAGAGAGGTTCAAAACACCAGATAAAAGGGCTTATTTAGAAGCCTTCTTCTTTGCAGGCGCTTCCACTTCTACTAGCTCGAACTCGCCAAAGTTGTTGGTGTTGACACCGGCATAGTTCACTTTGCTAAAGCGGACTACGACAGGGTACTTGATTCCACTTTGATCCACTGAAGCGACAGAGCCAACTTCTTTATACCAGTAAGACTCTGGACGCAGAATTCTGACCTTAGAACCACGCTGAACCATGAATACTAACCCTCTCAAAATGTCAGATAAAAGCAGCTAATTAAAAGCTACTTGCTATCTTAGAGTACTACTCTGCTGGGCCGAACTCTCACTTTTGCGGTTTAAGTTTTATTGCTACAAAGAGATAACTTTTGCAACGATAGCTGGGGTGTTCTCCCAGCTCGCCAGCTTATCAAACGACCGGACAGGTCAGGAGAATAGAATCAGACTAACCAGCCGGAGAAGGAAGAGACGGGATTCTGGGGAAAGGCAGCATCGGCACAGTAGCCTGAGTGCCATTGGTTGCCGTGGGTAGAGGGGCGGCTGCGACCGGTTCGCCAGGCGGCGTGCTGCTAGGTTCCGCCGCTGGTTCTGAGGAAATTGGCCGCACCACCTCAATGCCGTTTTCTTCCAAAATCACTCGCGGCTCGAAAGCCAGAGTCTCAATGCGCTTGACCCTAACACTGCCACCCGCGAGGCGATCGCCGACTCGAACATATCGCTCAGGCTCACTGCCCATCCGCACAATTGCATAGGGTTCATTCCCCATCTGAATCACCCCCGACACAGAGATCGTGGGTGCAATCACGGGTCTGGGAATCGCCGGTAGTGCTCCAATCGGATTCACTAGCGGCGCATTGTTGCGCTGCATACGCACTGGTGGCGGTAAAGGAGCAGTTGCCACTCGGATAGCGGGTACAGAAGACCTCGCAGATGATCCAGAAGCCCCCGCAGATGATCCAGAAGCCGAAACAGCGGAGCCGCTGTTTTGGCTAACACTATTGGAAGATACTCCACCATTCCCTGCTGCCGCCACTGCTGGCACTACCACCAAATCGGGCGCTGGCGGAATTGGTAAGCTAGCAAAAGGATCGACCCGGTTACGATTGATCTGACGGGTACGGGCGTCCGGGTCGGTCGAGCGAATCAAGTCGGGCGAGGCCACAACCGTCGGCTGCGATTCCACAATCGGCTCAGGAAACGCTTCGGCTCCAGCCGCAGTACCGCTGTCGGCGACAGTTGCCAGCGGGTCGATAACCGCAGCGTCTTCGCGGTTGAAAAACTGGCAACCGGCCAGTGATATTGTTGCCAGTGAAATGAGCAGTAGACGCCACATGTCTGAATCCCTCCCAGGACTGTTTGAGCAAAATGAATAGAGGCGCACAGGCTACGTGCTGTCAGCACGAACACCGCCCCAGCAAATTGTTAGGTGGACATATAGATTTATGTTTCCCCCTTAGACCGCATAATCACCTGTAAATGCTTGAGGCCTTTCTTAATCTGCCGAGAGACCGTCACAGAGCTAATACCCAGACGCTCAGCCGTTTCTTTTTGCGTGAGATCATGCAAAAACACAAATTCTACGACCTCACGCGTCCGCTTTTCTAGCTGCGAAAGCGCTTGCTGTAGGCGCAGCCAATCTTCTTGAGCAAGCTGAAAGCTGCGGTAGCGAGAATCCGGCAGCAGGTCGCCCAGCGACGACATGCCGCTGTCGTTTTCTTTCACCGGAGCATCCAGGCTCAGCAGACTGCGGTTGCTGCTGGCAATTCTCACCTGCTGCCACTCGTCGACAGTGATTTCTAGCACATCAGCCACCTCCTGGTCGCTGGGCTTGCGGTTGAGATCGCTCTGTAGCTGACGAATAGCTCTCGCTGACTGAGTTTGCAAGGTTTGCCAGCGGCGGGGAATCCGCACGACCGTGCCTTTATCTCGCAGGTAGTGCTGAATTTCGCCGCGAATGTAGGGAATTGCAAAGGAGCTAAAGGCACAGCCCTTCTGTAGGTCGAAACGTTCGATGGCCCGAATGAGTCCCAAACTGCCTACCTGCATCAGGTCGTCGAAGGCTTCTCCGGAGCTGTGTAACCAGCGGTGGGCCTCCCGGCGAACCAAGCCTATATTCATCTGCACCAGGCGGTTTCGCAGTTGGGGAGATGGGTTTTTTTGATAGCTGGTTAAGATTTCAAGTGACTGACTTTTGATGACCTGATTAGACGAGGAACGCATATTAAAAGGGCCTATAAGGATTTAGTTAAGGCCTCTTGGCAGATGGGACAAAAGTTGCGCCCCGCCATTACGGGAGCTTTGTAAAGTTCTCTGTGAACGATCCGGATGAGGGATAGCGGTGCTAGGCCGACACGTTTAGCCTAATTAAGGTTTTTTCGCCAAGCAATCGAGTTTCTACGGAACTGACCGTTTCAGAGGGCGGTCAAGATTTGACCAGGAAACTACATTTTGTAAATCCAGCACTGATCGGCATTTAAAGACAAAAAAAGAGGACATTTTTAGAATGTCCTCTCGAGCTTGTGATTTCTTCAATCAAATATTTAGCTGTTTGAGTTGCTTTTGGGCCTATCGATGGGGCAGTCAGACTTTAGGCGTTAGGCGTCATAGCCTTCTTCAATGCGACCGTAAAAAACACCCTGCAAACGGACGTCGTCTGAGGCGGCTGTTCCCATGTCGGTATCGGAGGGCTGCTCGGAGATGAACGTGCCGCCAATTTCACCCGTTTTGCTGTCTACCTTGGAAACCTGTAGCGAGATTGTGCCTTCACCCATGTCGAATGCTTTGACGTTCTCACGGCTGAGGTCGGTAGAATCGGCGCGACCGGGTAGCGCCACGGCATTGTCATAGCCCGTAGTTAGGCCCCGGCCTTTGGGGTCTAAAAAGTTAGAGGTGCGGTAGGAAGGCACCCGGAAGTCACCGATAAAGTCGGTCGAGGTTGTAATTGCGTTGAGACCAGGCTGGGATTTGGCCTTGAGCCCCTTGATGGTGAACAGGAAAGGAATTTGATCACCGCCTGGAAGCAGGACGGTTATCGCCTGAAAGTCCATGCCCAGTTTTTCATCAAACGTCAAACTGCCGTCGTCTTGAAGCTTGATATCGCCACTCACCTGCTCTAGCGAGGTCGTGTAGCGAGTCAATGACTTTCCTGAGATGAATTCGGCCTCTTTGCGCTTGTTGGTAGATTCTTGCTTCACAAAGAAGTTGGTGGGCTCCATGCAAAGGTCGACGAGTTTGTACGATGCGCCAGATTCGATAGGGATTTGGCCGCGACGGGTCTCGTCTACTTGAGGGCAGCTATTGGCTAGCCCTGTGTTGCGAATCTGGTCGTAGGTAAGTGGAATGTCGCTGGTGGCGCTAGGGGCTTCACTACAGGCAGTTAAAACACCTAGACAGAGAGCAAAAAACGCGGCAAGCAGGGCGCGATACCTCATGGTCAACCTCAAGACTTTTATATAAATGCTGAACAAACAAAGGGAATTTAGTAGTCATTTTACACCGCGATCGCCCAGTTTGAGCCGATAGCTTGCATCCCTATCGACTGATCACTTAGGCTCTGACAGGTTGACGAATGCAAGCTGGGACGATAATCGACTGGTAGCGTTCGGAGCATCGGGCTGCCAAGGAACTGAGCAAAACAAGCGAGAGCAGGTGATAAAAATTGGATAAGGTGAGCGATTCTGACCTTCTTTTGCGAGATCTTCCGGCAGATCTTTTACAGCTTGCAGAGGTAGTTTACGCAGCGGCTGAGGGGCGTGAGGGGAACTGTCTGGCTTTGCTGGCACTCTTAAGGCTGCTTAATGAGCTGCACTCTGAGATTAGAGACACGCTATTTCGAGAGGCACTTCCTGATAACCGTCAACGTCTCTACCGACTCTTAAGAGATATCGAGCAGCAGGGCGGATGGCCATACATTAAGCGAATGAAGCTGCTGGCCTTGCTAGAACATTTGGAAGAGACCGAGAGAGAAGGAAACGATTCGGATCAATCCTGACTTTGTGGATGCCCATATCGGGCTCGGGATGACGCTGCAAGTCCTGGGCCAGTCCGAAGCCGCAGAGGTGGCTTACCAGGCAGCAGCAGCCATCGAGCCGGGAGCATCTGCTGGGCCCGGGCAACGACCTCCCAGGCAGTGACGAGTCAGAGCGACGATAGAATTTGCTATAGTGGCAGCTAGTACCTATTGCGAACAATATGAAGCGACTTCCCTTCGACAACCAGCAAGTAATGCGCCGCACTGAAGACCTGATCAGCGCCGCTTCCAATCGCTATCGCATTACAGTACAGGTTGCTAACCGGGCTCAGCGCCGTCGTTTTGAAGAATTTGACAGTCTGGACGAGTCGAAGATGAAGCCAGTACTGCGGGCCATCGTTGAAATGTCGGACGAGCTGACTCAGCCAGAAATTATCGGCGAGTAGATTGTGGCAAGCAGTAGATTGTCGGCAAGCAATAGATTGTCGGCAAGCAGTAGAGCAAAACCAACGGGTGAGTCTGTAGAACTACGCTTATGAAGCACTTGAAACGCTATCGTCTGCTGAGCGCAGTGGTGGCGGCTGTCATACTCGTTGGGCTGGGAAGCGTTGACCTCAGTGCTGAGCGCTTTTTACCTTGGCTAGGTAGCCCGGCTGTTCAGGCGCAGCCCGCACCGCTGCGCCGCGTGAACCCAACCGCTATTTCAGCTCAAATATATGAGCAACTGCCTGATGTGCCTTTAGAAAACCAGTACATTAGCAGTGAAACGGGAGCCGCTGCCGAAGACAACACGCTGGTTTCTCGGTTGATCCGCTATCACATTTACATACGGCAGCGGCCTACTAACTTTCGGCTGGACTGGAAGCTGACGCTGGCTGACTATTTGGGCGCTTTTGAGCGGATGTCTGCTGGCGACTATCCCGACTACGGACTGCGGACTAATCCGATCGCAGAGGATATTGCCGTCGTGCGATCGCTCAGGCGTGAGCAGCGTGATCGCCTAGTTGACACCCTCTACGAAACCTTTACGATCCCTCCCAATCCTGGTGAGTCATGAGCCCTCACATCCGCTCAGGCGTGGGGTGGCGGCTAGGGTGGAATCCTACCGCTGACTTTTGTGGCATGGTGTCGGGTGAACATTGGTCAATCGAACTCACCGCCGCTGAGCTGACAGACTTTTGTCAGGGCGTGCGACAGCTAGCGCAAACCATGGAGGCTATGACCGAGCAGCTCATGGCCGAAGAACGCCTCACCTGTGAGCAAGAAACCGCAGCTATCTGGATCGAAGCCGAAGGGTTTCCGTCACAATACAGTCTGCGCTTTATTTTACTCAGTGGTCGCCGAGGCGAAGGCGAATGGCCTCCTACAGTCGTACCCGAGCTGGTAACGGCGATCAACCACCCCCCATTCGACCAACTCTGCCCCTTTCAAACCTTCAAAAGTTTATAAATAAAACAAGGTTTGCTATTTTAACTGGGTAACCGCAGGTTTAAATTGACCTTGAGACGCCTTCCAAGTGTGAGAGGGTCATCTACCGCATTCATTACCAGGGAGCTGAGTTTACAGTGAAAGTCAAAGTGGTTAGCGATACGCTTTTTAAGCTCAGCCCCAAGCTATCGAGTCAGCTTGCCAGTTCAGAAAAGGTTTTTGTTAAGAACCAAACAGAGTTTGAGCTGGTTTCCTATAGTGAAGCTGAGAATGATCATACGCGGCTGGTGCTGGCCAATCAAACCCTGGGAAACAACCAGCGAATTTGGTACGCCTACAATCCCGATATTGAAATTCAATCCTCACCCGTCAAGCTCGTCGTCGTTAGCGATACGCTGTTCAAGCAGCGGCCTGTCCTATCCTCTCAGCTAGCCGACGCCGATAAAGTGTTTGTCAAAAACGGGACGCAGTTCGAATTACAGTCTTATCTACCGGCGGCGGGCAATCATCTCAAAGTCGCGCTCGCCAATAAGTTTTTGGGGCCGCTTAACCGAAATACCTGGTACGTCTATGAGCCGGATGTGCGAGTAAGCGGGTCTATCGTCAAGCTCAAGGTCGTCAGCGATACCTTGTTTAAGCTTAAGCCTATCCTTTCTTCTCAGCTTTCTAGCGCAGAAAAAATCTTTGTCAAAAACGGGACTGAGTTTGAGCTGGTAGAGAGTGAGGTAGCGGCGAGCAATCATGTGCGCGTTGTATTGGCTAATACGGGGCTGGGCGATCGCAACCTCAAGACCTGGTATGCCTACGCCCCCGATATCGTGGTCGAAGGCAATCCTACCGACAATACGCCTCATAAACCCGATCCTGTCAATCCCGACCCTGTCAATCCCAATCCCGATCCCACTCCGCCCACTACCTCAAATCCTACAGGCCCTTTTCGTCTACCCGGCTTTAACAGCACTTTTTTCCTATCCGAGCCGATTATTCCAGATGGGAATTTTACCTGGGCCGAGGCAACTAAAAACGGCAGTCGGATTCCGGCCAGTCGCGATATTGTGTACGGCATTATTCGCGTTGCTCGGGTAATGGAGGAAGTGCGGGAGAGGGTAGGCGATCGCCCCATCAGCGTCAACTCCTGGTACCGAACGCCCGCCGCCAACAAAGCCGCAGGCGGGGCCAAGTACTCCCGGCATATGGCTGGCGATGCCATCGACTTCGTGGTGACCGGCGTGAACGCCTACACCGTATACGCCGAGCTTAATAGCTGGTGGGGTTCTCGGGGCGGACTGGCAAGCTCCTCGATCTTCACCCATATCGACACGCGCGGATACTATGCTCGCTGGAGCTACGGATACTAACTAAAAACTGTATGAAGACCCAGATGGAAGCCAGTTTGAGCTGCTCAAGGCTGGAAAATCTCAGGATGCGATCCCGACACTCGTCGAGGTGAAGAGGAGCAGCGATACCCGCATTCGGCGAGAGGTGGTGGGCCAGATGCTAGACTACGCGGCTAAGGGTGTTAGGTATTGGCCCGTCGAGAAGATTCGTGCTTGCGAAGTATCGCCTCTTCAGAGCTTGGTCGGAAAACAATCTGGAAATTTACTTCAAATTTCTGCGCCGTCACCAGTCGCCTTTTGAGGAGGCTACTCACTTTTCGACCCTACTGGACAAGCTCTATGGTATTGAGGGAATTGAGCCCGCTAAAGCGGAATGGCGGGAGCTTTTCGTTCGCGTAGAGTATGCCACCTTGAACCCGGGTTCATTGCACTCTTTTATTGAGTTCTACAATTGGGTCATTGAACAGCTTAGGATGACTTGAGCTGGAGAATACTGCACCTTCGTTGTGCGAGATAGATTTCCTGGGCCTGAAATTTTTGAGTGGTGATGCCCAATAGTCTTACCGGCCTCAAATCCTAAGCGCGCTGCCTCACCCACTGACGAAATTGTTTGACCAGGGCGTTTTCTCCGGTGGTTTGCCGCAAGCTGAGAAATCGCAAGATATCGGTTACTGCCAGCAAGGGTAGGGCATTGCTGCGTGACTGAGCGGCATAGTGATTGGCTTGCAGGGCGTAGATTTCTAAACGGGTGCCGTCGTAGCGCCAGATCTCGGGGACGCCGAGGGCCTGGTAAATGACGAAGCGATCTAGCGAGCTGCTGGTGATGTTGATTTCGACGGCTGAGTCGGGTGGGGGAAGCTGGGTCAGATCGATTTGGTTGTTCACTTGGCTTGCAAATCATGACAGCGAGTAGCACTGACTTCCTTACATCAGTTGCTTTTCCTGCCTATCTTGATCTACATTCATTGGATATAGTACAAATATACTGAGTTTTCTCCAAAACCTTGTCCTAAGGATAGTCCATAGGATATCTTGTAGGTATATTTCCTGAGGACTGTACAGAGGATAGCGTATGAGCAGCCAAGACGATAATTCACGCTCGATTGGTGCGCTCCCCACTCGCTACGGCATAGTCAGGTCTGCCATTAACACCCGCATGAAAGCACTCGGCATTCAGCC
>JBBQAC010000249.1:0-6500 GCA_038315915.1 Phormidesmidales cyanobacterium | reverse complement strand
TTTTCAGATTGGCATTCATAATAAATTTCATCAGGTGTCCGATAATTCAACGACTGATGTGGCCTCTGGCGGTTATACCAATGGAACCAGGTCGTCACCTCCTGCGATAAGTGTTTACCGTCTTCAAAGGCTTTGAGATAGATCAACTCATACTTTAATGACCGCCATAACCGTTCGATGAAAATGTTGTCGTAGCAGCGCCCTCGACCATCCATTGAGATCTTCACATCCGCCTGTTGAAGAGCGCCGGTGAAAGCATTTGCGGTGAACTGAGCGCCCTGGTCAGAGTTGAATATCGTCGGCTTATGATAGTGCAGTAGAGCCTCCTCCAAGGCTTCAATACAGAAATAACCGTCCATCGTATTAGACACCTGCCAACTCAAGACTTTCCGGCTAAACCAGTCCATCACAGCCACGAGATAGAAATGACCTTTCAGTACCGGCAGATAGGTGATGTCAGTGCTCCACACCTGATTGACTGAGCCGATATCGACCCCGCGAAGCAAGTAGGGATAGACCTTATGCTCTGGATGTCGTTTGCTTAGCTTGGGCTTGGGATACACCGTGTGCAGGCCAAGCTGTCGCATCAGTCGTTGCACGCGCTTGCGGTTCACCTGATAGCCTTGCTGAGCGAGATGCGCCACCATTCGACGACTGCCATAGAAAGGCGTTTTCAGATACTGCTCATCTATCAGCCGCAATAGCGTTAGTTCTTCGTCTGACGGCCCCACTGGCTGGTAGTACAGGCTAGCGCGGCTGATGCCGAGTAGCTCGCACTGACGCACCAGACTCAGCTCAGGGTGCTCAGCATCTACCAGGGACTTTCGGGCAGCAGGCCCAATTGTGCTGAGCGCTCGGCTAAAAAATCCCGCTCCACCTTCAGCTTGCCGATTTGACGATATAGTTCATCGTTCTCAGCTTTGGCTGCTGATTTCGTGTTATCGGCTGACTTTCCTTTGTCAAACAACTCGCTCGCATTCTCCAGCAGCTCTCGCTTCCAGGTGTTTACCTGCGCTGGATGGATCTCATGCTGCGCGGCTAATTCGGCGGCAGTCTTATCGCCTCGGACGGCTGCAATCGCTATTTTCGATTTGAATTCTGGACTGTACTGACGGCGTTTTTTGCTCATGAATAACTCCTATCATTTTTTGAGTGATTCAGAGCTTAACGACCTGTCTAGTTTTTGGGGTCCACTATAAACCGCTATCTACCTCTGCTGCCAAAACTGTCTCATTCATCGCTGCCTGCACGTCTGGCTGCTGCGCGGCCACCTGCTTTACTCTTCTAAAATTTCGACATCAATCACATTCGGATCGCTTACCGCCGCCAAACGCTTCACTGTCTCTGGCGAATGTTGCCGTAGCTGTGCTAGCCATCGCTGTGCTGAAGTCACGACGCCTTCGCCAATTTTGCCGGTGGCTCCGGCGGTGATGCCGCTTGCGACTGCTTTGAGCGCGGCGATCGCTAAAGTAATCGGCTCCATAACCCCTGCCCCAAAAAGTGTAAATCCCTCACTTACCGTATATCACTTTTTCAGTATCAGGCTGGTCGATCAAAGAGAGCTTTTTGCTTGCGCCGCCAAACGCAAAGCGCTGCAAACTGTTTGAGTATTGTGAGGATTCTATGTGAATCATTGACGCTCTTAAAGAAGTGCCGATACACCAGCTTCTATAGTTGTTGCTGATCTAAGCGCAAGCCTAAGCAACAGCCTTGTGGTAGCCATCGACAAGCCGCTAACTGTTTCACCTGCATAAGCCGTGTAGAGCCTTAATCTGGCGCAGGCTCAAGGGCTGACGGAATTTTCCTCCCAGTTCACTACCAATCAAAACCAGAGCGTAGAAGTCGCCCACACTCCCCCTAAGACCTGTAAACCCAAGCCAAGCTTCTCTCCTTATCTCCCCATCCCCGGCACAAAGCTACTCCCTATCCGCTTAATCACCCGGTTCGCAATATCGGCGTAGCTCACCTCGCCTGCCAAAATCTGCCCCAGCCGCTTGGTCGCACTGGGCCGCTTAATCCCCACCCGGTAGCCCACCTTCGGCACCCGGAAAAACACGCTGGCAATCCGCTGAGCCCACAGCATATCGGCTCCCCACTCCGCATGGATCGTCTGCGTGTAGCCCGCTAGTGCCCCAGTATCTCCCGCTAGTGCCTGCGCGATCGCCCGTGCCGCCATCACCCCGCTAAACATTGCAGGCCGAATGCCCTCAGCCGTCAGCGGATCGACAATCGCCGCCGCCTCGCCCACCAGCAGTGCCCGGTCGCGGTGCAAGTTGCAATTGCCATCCCACAGCTTGAGCGGATGAGTGTAAAACGCGCCCTGCTCAAAGCGAGCGCCCAAAGCAGGCGCGTACTCCCTCAAAGGCGTTTTAAGATCTTTCAGCGACCCACCGATAAAGCTACTCACCCCGACGGAATAGCCCTTTTGCTTTGGAAAGCTCCAAACACAGCCCTGCTTAGCCAAGCCAAATTCAAAGCTAAACGCCCCGTTCTCAACCGGAACATCAGTCAGAATTTCCAATACGCCCGCCTCGCGGACTTTATGACGCCTAAACCCTAGCCAGTCTGCCATCGGCCCTTTCGCACCATCAGCAGCGATGATGTAGCGACTCGTCAACACCGTCTGCGCCGTCTCGACCTGCCAGCTATCCCCTTTAAATTCAATCCCCGTCACCGCCGTTTGGTCGAGAACCTCAGCCCCCTGCGCCTGCGCCTGCTCAATTAAAAATTGGTCGAACATCTCGCGCTTGACGCTCCAGATCGGCTCCGTCTCTAGCTGCGCATCCACGGCGTCACCGAGCTTCCAGGTATAGCGCACCCGCTGCACCTGAGCGTCAATTGCCGGGGCAAAGTCAAAATCAAACCACTGCGCCACACTGGGCGACACCGCGCCACTACAGGGCTTGTACCGGGGCAGCGCAGCCTGCTCCAGCAGCAGCACCGATAGCCCTGCCTTAGCCAGATGATACGCCGCTGAACTTCCGGCTGGGCCACCGCCCACCACAATACAGTCGAACATGGGCAATCCTTATACGGTTTGGATTGCTTTTTCTTTATCTGCCAACGCTTTGTCAATGAGCGCGATGTACTTATCGGTGAGCTTTTGCACTTCGTCCTGCATATCGCGAGACTCATCTTCAGAAATGTCACCGTCTTTTTCAAATTGACGGGCTAGGTCAATTCCGTCGCGGCGAACGTTGCGCACAGAGACACGGCCCTCTTCGGCATACTTAGCGGCGATTTTGGCGAATTCTTGACGGCGTTCGGTCGTCAGCGGCGGAATATTAAGCCGAATGAGCGTGCCGTCATTGTTAGGCGTCAGGCCAATGTCAGAGAAGGAAATGGCCTTTTCGATCAGTGAGACGGTGCCTGGGTCAAATGGCTGAATCATCAGCGTACTGGCATCAGGGGTAGAAATGTTGGCTAGCGACTTGAGGCTGGTCGGGCTGCCGTAGTATTCCACCATCACCCGGTCTAGCAGCGAGGTGCTCGCTCGCCCGGTACGAATAGTATTAAAAGACCGCTGAGTCGATTCGACGGCCTTGAGCATCGCCTCTTCGACTTCACTGATATCAGCTAACTTCACAGGACTCTCCCACAATTGTTCCAATAGATTCGCCCATTATGGCGCGGTTGATATTGCCTCTGACAGAGAGGTTAAACACCATAATCGGGATGTTGTTATCTTTACACAGCGCAATGGCTGTGCCATCCATTACCTTAAGATCTTTTGCGAGAACATGGCTATAGGTGAGTGAGTTATAGCGTTTGGCATTGGGATTGGTGGCAGGGTCGCTGTCGTATACGCCATCTACTTTGGTCGCTTTGAACAGGACTTCGGCGCTGATTTCGGCGGCGCGCAGGGCAGCGGTGGTGTCGGTAGTGAAAAATGGGTTACCTGAGCCGCCACCGAAAATAACCACTCGTTTTTTTTCGAGGTGGCGAATGGCGCGGCGACGGATGTAGGGTTCGGCCAGCTCCTGCATGGAAATCGCCGTTTGTACGCGGGTGGGCACATCGATGCGCTCTAGGGCATCTTGTAGGGTCATGGCGTTCATAATCGTGGCGATCATGCCGATGTAGTCGGCGGTGGCTCTGTCCATCCCGGCAGAAGCGCCTTTGACCCCACGAAAAATATTGCCACCCCCCACGACAATCGCTAGCTGGATACCCTCGGCTACCACGCCAGCAATCTCCTGGGCGATCGCATCAACAATCGCCGGATCAATGCCGTAAGCCAGCTCACCCATGAGGGCTTCACCGCTGAGTTTTAGCAGTACTCGCTGATAGGGTTTACCCATACGTGCTCTATAGTATAAGTCAGTAATTTCTACATCAAGATAGCAGCGAAAGTGTTTGGGCGATACCCCATTCTGCCGCCGATATGGTTTTCCAGTGTTTCCTCTTTTAATTCAATGCGCGATTGTTTTGCTCTGGCTGGCCGCTGTTGGAGCCCTTTCGGAAGGGCTGCGGCGCTTGGGCTATGGCCCCGAGGTGACGCGCAAAGCCGTCCATATTGGCGCGGGGCATGTGATATTACTGGCCTGGTGGCTGGCGGTACCTGCCTGGATCGGAATTGCCGCTTCTGTACTGTTTAGCGGGGTGGCCCTGCTGTCCTACCGGTTTCCCCTGCTGCCGGGGATCAATAGCGTCGGTCGCAAAAGCCTGGGCACGTTTTTTTATGCGCTGAGTATTGGGCTGCTGATTTTCTGGTTTTGGCCCTTGCAGCAGCCTCAGTACGCGGCCATCGGTATTTTGACGATGACCTGGGGAGATGGGCTAGCGGCGCTGGTCGGTCAGCGCTACGGCGAGCACCCGTATCAAATTTGGGGCGAGAAGAAAAGCTGGGAAGGGAGCTTAACCATGCTGCTAGTGAGCTACGTGGTCTGCGCAGGGATCTTGTTCTGGGTGCAAGGGGCGATCGCCTCAACCTGGTGGATAGCCGGTGTCGCTGCTGTGACAGCCGCCGCTTTGGAATCGGCTTCTAAGTACGGAATAGACAACCTGAGCGTGCCGCTGGGCGCAGCAGCAGTGTGCTTTTGGCTAGGGCAGATGGTCTAAAGCGTGCCGAAGGAAAAATCGACCCATAGCCTGGGAGCCGCATAGCGAACTTATCAATGCTGACGGTCACTACAGTGCTACTTCACCGGTTTCGCCTGTGCGAATACGGATGGCTTCTTCGACTGAAGAAACAAAGATTTTGCCATCGCCGATGGTGCCCGTCGCCGCTGCGGTGGCAATGGTTTCCAGGATAGTATCGAGCTGGTCGTCGGCGACGATCAGCAGCAGCCGCTTCTTAGTCAAAAATTCGACCGTGTATGAAATTCCTCGGTAGGTGCTGGTTTGTCCTTTTTGCCTACCGAATCCGCGCACGTCTTCTAACGTCATGCCAGTTGCACCCACGCTTACCAGTGCATTTTTGACATCCTGTAGTTTTTCGGGGCGCACGATCGCTTCAATTCTTTTCACACTGACACTCCTTGTCGAAATTGGCCACTCATGAAACCGCTGTAATTGTGGCAGTTTGCCTGAGTCAAGACAACCACTTAAAGGGGCGATCATGCAAATCGTTAACAAATATGCAAGATTGGCTAACGCCACGATGTCCTACTCTCAAGGCAGTTCCCTCTAGTTTTTATCGCAAAGGCTGGAAGTGATCCTGGAGGCTCTGGCAGTGATGACGCATCTGAGCAAGCAGCCCGCTGGCCTCTGCGAATAGGTCTGCAAATGAGTCAGCAGGCGGACTGCTTTGAACCAGGCGCTCTAGCTGACTGGCCGTTTGGGTAAGGGTTCTCGCGCCGACATTTGCACTAGAACCGCGTAAGGCGTGGGCCAGATCGGCGATCGCCTGAATGCTTTGATGAGCGATCGCCTGTTCTAGCTGGGTCAGGCTACCTTCGGTATCTTCCAGAAAAATCGCCATCAGCTCTAGCTCAAAAGCAGTATCTCCATTGGCTAGCTGTCTGAGCTGATGCCAATCAAAATCGAGCTGGGCTGACGAGGAATTTCTCAACATTAGATATCCGAGGGCGATCGCTCATCAACCCTATGAAAACAACTGAGAACAACTCTGCAAATAAGCGATGTGAAGACAATCGAGTCCAGCGATGCTCATGCGCTGTGCCACTTTGAGGACTGCGCTACGCTGAAAATCGTTCGCTTTAGAATACACTAATCGCCCTCTATACACCAAGAAACCAGCGCGAGTAAGGCTATCCACAGCAGCCACTCGGGCCAGTGAATCCAGCCAAAGAGCAGTTCGGGCAAGCCATCTACTACAGTCGAGAATAGGAGTGCAACTAGCATCACTATCAGGAGGGCAATCAAGCTCATGAGATCAGCTTAAAGGAGTATACGCAGGGCTATTTTCCAGACCGATCCATGCGCCAGGAATTGAAGTCTTCATGGTCTGGGAAGGGATATACCCTCACCGGGGGATCGTAGCGAACGTTGAGCTTGCGGTAAAACATCGGATGAATCGCGCAAACATTCTCAGACAG
>JBBQAC010000207.1:0-8514 GCA_038315915.1 Phormidesmidales cyanobacterium | reverse complement strand
GCAGCGCCGGATAAAAGTGCTGAGTAAAAAAACCGTGAGGCTGAGGCAGCAAACCGCAGGTGAGAAAGGGTTTATCTTGCCAGGTTTGCCAGATCCAAAGTCGCATAGGGACAAAATCGCTACAGTGTGCGGGCCAATAATGAATGACTGGAAAAGGAGTTAAAGAAATGGCTAAAGACTATTTGCCAGCTATGTAGCCAAAGCTATAGTAGTCAAAATCTTTCCACTTCATGCTGGAATATTCGCTAGCTAGAGGATGATTGGCCAAACCAAGCAACCAACGCAAGACACAATAAGAGATGATAGAAAGATGTTAACCAGAGGAATGTGAGGAGCCAACCTATGGTCAATAAATACAGTCTCGGTGGCATCGTCCTGAGCATCTTTTTGATGGCCATTTGGGGCGTGAGGCGAGCGGTCACCTGGACACCTGACTCAGCGGCGCAAACGCTCCCAGAAGGCAGTACCGTCAGCAATTCCAGTCAACCCGACGACTCATTTATCAGCCAGGCAGAGGGCACAGCAGATCCCAATGCGGCACTTTCGCCCGTCGAAGAAGCGGGTACCTACATTCAAAGGCAGCAGGGCCTTGGGGAAGACGGGACAGTGGCCGGAACGCCAGTTAACATTATTGCAGTCAATGAGGACAGTGCCACGTCCGCGCAAAACGATACTACTGTCGATCCTCAGCCCACCGCTCCAGAGTCAGAACCTACGACAGCGCCCGCCCCGCCAGCTTCGACACCCACAGCTGTCCCGGCCCTCTGGTAAGACCCCGGGCGTTACGATTGACGAAGTGCTACTTAACTATTTTCAACTATGAGGCAGGCAGAGAAGCAGGCAGACGTCTTGATCGTAGGCGGCGGTGTAATAGGGTTGGCCTTAGCCCTTGAACTACAGCAGAACGGCGCTCAGGTCACCGTTCTGAGCCGAGACTTTGCCGCCGCTGCGGGCCATGCTGCTGCCGGAATGCTCGCGCCTAATGCAGAGCAAATTGCCCTCGGCCCAATGGCTACGCTATGCCAGCACAGTCTTGACCTTTACCCCGCCTGGATCAGCAAGCTAGAAGCGCTGACCGGTCTGGTGAGTGGCTATTGGCCCTGCGGCATTTTAGCGCCCCAACTCGCCTCGGACAATTGCCCAGAACCGCCTAGCCTCAGCGCCGCCGCTGCCCGCAGCTACCAATCTGGCCTCAGTTCGGAGATTACCGGTGCTCACTTTTACCCTACAGACGCTCAGGTAGACAATCGCGCCCTGATGAAAGCCCTGAGCGCCGCCGTCCAAGACCTGGGCGTCAATATTCAAACTGGGGTAAGCGTAGAAGGCTTGATTCAGCAGGGGCAGAAGATTGTCGGACTACGCACCTCTGCTGGCCAACAGCAGGCGGGTCACTACGTTCTGGCAACCGGTGCCTGGTCGGAAGAAGTTTTACCTATTCCCGTCACCCCCTGCAAAGGCCAAATGCTCTCTGTCCGTGTCCCGACGGGCTACGGCCACAGCCAACCATTGCGCCGCGTGCTCTATGGCCAAAAGGTCTACATCGTGCCCCGGCGCAGCGGCCAAATTATTTTAGGCGCTACTGTAGAAACAGTCGGTTTTACCCCGCACAACACCCCAGCCGGTATCGCCCAGCTCCTCAACGCGGCGATCGCCCTCTACCCCGAACTGCAAAACTTCCCGATTGAGGAATGCTGGTGGGGCTTTCGGCCCGCTACTCCCGACGAGCTACCGATCCTGGGCGCTGGCCCCTGCGAAAATCTGACCCTGGCCACCGGCCACTACCGCAACGGCATTTTACTGGCCCCCATCACCGCTAAGCTCATTGCCGCCCACCTCCAAGGCCACTCCGACCCACTGCTAAACGCCTTCAGCTACCAGCGCTTCCGCCATCCCACAACCCCCCAAGCCCCAAGCCCCAACCCCCAAGCCCCTGCCATGCAACTAATAGACACCCCCCGCCCCACCACCCTCACTGCCGCCGATGCCCAAGACACCCTCATCATCGCCGGTAAAACCTTCCACTCGCGCCTGATGACCGGCACCGGCAAGTTCAAAAATCTGGACACAATGCGCCGCAGCTTCGCCGCTAGCGGTAGCGAAATTGTCACCGTGGCAGTGCGACGCGTGCAGACGAATGCGCCTGGTCACGAAGGACTTGCAGAGGCGATTGACTGGCAAAAGGTCTGGATGCTGCCCAATACGGCGGGCTGCAAAGATGCCGAAGAAGCGATCCGGGTCGCCAGACTGGGCCGGGAAATGGCCAAGCTATTAGGACAGGAAGACAATAACTTCGTCAAGCTCGAAGTCATCCCTGATGCTAAGTACCTGCTACCCGACCCGATAGATACGCTCAAGGCGGCTGAGCAACTGGTCAAAGAAGGCTTTGCGGTGCTGCCCTATATCAACGCCGACCCGCTGCTGGCCAAGCGCTTAGAAGAAGCGGGCTGCGCGACGGTGATGCCGCTGGGATCGCCGATTGGCTCGGGACAGGGCATTCGCAACGCGGCGAATATTCAAATCATCATTGAAAATGCGAACATTCCGGTCGTAGTGGATGCAGGCATTGGGACGCCAAGTGAAGCGGCTTACTCGATGGAGCTAGGAGCAGATGCGCTGCTGATTAATAGCGCGATCGCACTAGCCGAAGACCCCATTGCCATGGGTCAGGCCATGGCAATGGCCACGCAAGCCGGTCGCATCGCTTTTCTGGCGGGGCGAATCCCGGTAAAAACCTATGCCGCTGCTAGCTCTCCCACCACTGGCACGGTCACGAGCTGAGGCCCGAACGATTTATCCCTTGTGACAGATATCTCTCGATTCACTGGAAAAAGAGGCGACGGCTTGTTATATTACTTAATATAAGTTTATTAAGAGTTTAATATGAGATACACAGAAGACGAGACTGGCCTGATGAATAACTTCGCAGTCGAGCCCAAAATGTACGAAGCAGAGCCCCCCACTGGCAATGAGAAGCGTAACTACCTAATCTTAGGTAGCATTGCTGCCAGCTTAGTCGTTGGCTTGTTCGCTGTAGCTGCCGCTGTTTCGTAGTCTGTTAAAAATTGACTGTCAGAATCTGAGTATTTAGATTCTGAGTTTTTAGATCGAGTAAAAGGTTTTCGAGTGTAGACTCTCCTCTAGACATTTTTTGAAAAACTTTTTCTGGAAAAGGCCCACCATTGAGTGGGCTTTTTTGTGTCTTATTTTTACAGCGCTTTGATCAGGTGCTGTGGAGAAAAGATATAGTACAGATGCTCGCAAACGATCTGTACTGTGGTTTCTACGGGGGAATTTTATGGCAGCGCGTTGGATAAGTGGGCCTACTCGCAGTGGTAAAACCCAGCAGCTCATCGACTTTGCTGGCGAGACTGGGGCTGAGCAGCGTCAGCCTTTGCTAGCGGTTGCAGCCAACGGCAATAACCGAATGGTGCTGGCTAGTCGCATGGCCGAAGCCTTGAGAGATCGCGTCGCCACTCTCACCACTACCCCGGCTGGCTTCATTCAAGACGAAGTCATTTTATTTTGGCCGCTACTAGTGCAGCAGCTCGACTTGCAGGCTCAGTTTCCGCTCAAGCTACGGCCTGAAAACGAGCAAGCACTGGCTACTCAGCTTTGGCGATCGCGCCTCGATGACGGTACCCTCCAGGTCGAGGGCTGGCGAGAAGCCCGGATGGTGCGTCGCAGCCTTGATTTTTTGCAGCTTGCCGCTCAAGCCTGCGTGCCGATTGAGGAGATTCCGAACAGGCTTCAGTCGGGAATGCCGGGAGCCCTGGCACCCCTAGCTCTTTGGCAAACGGTAGGAGATGCCTTGGTCGAGTGGCAAACCTGGTGCCTGCGCAGAGGATTGCTAACTTACGGCCTGATGAGTTCGCTTTACTGGCGGCATTTGCTGCCGATGGCGCGCTACCAGTCGCAGCTACTAACCCGGTTTTGCGGAGTGCTCGCTGACGATGTCGATGAGTATCCAGCGATCGCCCATCCCCTATTTTCTGTTTTCCTAACGGCTGAGCGGCCCTGCGCCTTTACATACAACCCTCAAGGCAAGGTGCGTTTGGGCTTGGGCGCTGACCCCGAGGCGCTGCTGCCGCTGGCTGAGCATTGCCAGGTTGTTGAGATGGAACTCCCTAAAACCGATTCTCTGGCGCGATTTGGTGACCGCTTTGCCCACTGGGTTGAAGATCCGCTGGCAATGCCCGATCTGCCTGAGCAGGTGGCGCTGATTCAAGAGACCTCGCGCGGTCATATGCTGCGGACGACAGCAGAGGCGATCGCCCGCGCCATCGAATCGGGACAGGTGGCTCCGCACGAAATTGCCGTCATTGGCCCAGGGCTGGATGCCATCGGTCGCTATAGCCTGATCGAAATCCTCAGCAGTCGCGGCATTGCAATTGAGTCGCTCAGCGATCAGCGGCCTTTAGTCAGTTCGCCGATGGTGCGGGCCTTGTTGTCACTGCTGGCGCTAATTTATCCGGGGTTAGGGCGATTGGTGGATCGAGATGCGATCGCTGAAATGCTAGTCGTGCTCAGCCAAACCCCCGACCTCCTTCCAGCTCCTAACACTTCCCCTTTCCCCCTCTCCCCCAGCAGCCAGCCCTGGTTCGACCTGGTCTCTATCGACCCAGTCCGCGCCGAACTCATCGCCGACCACTGCTTCGTCCCCGATATTGAAAATCCGCACCTGCTGCCCGCCGACACATTCCCTCGCTGGGATCGGCTCGGCCATCAGGCGGTCGGTACTTACAGCCGCATTTTGCAGTGGGTCGAGGCGCAAAAACAGCTTCGCCAGCAGCGGTTGACTCTCAGCCCTGTGGTCTCGGTTGACCGAATTATTCAAGACTTTTTATGGCGCGGCAATCATCTCCCTTACGACCAGCTTGCTACCCTGCGCGAACTAATGGAGACCACACAGTACTTTTGGCAGGTAGAAGAGCGTCTGCGCCTGGTCGATGGCTCATCGGATGCAACTAGACTGAGCGCGGTTGGTCGCTTCATTCAACTGCTGCAAAAAGGCACCGTCTCTGCCAATCCCTATCCTGTAAAACCGCTCAGTTCTGACCGTCAGGGCGTTACCCTTTCCACCATTTACCAGTACCGCATTCAGCGGCTCACTCACCGCTGGCAGTTCTGGCTCGATGCGGGTTCGCCGCTGTGGGGAATGAGCGCCGGGGAACTTTTTGGCGCACCGGTCTTTTTACAAAGCTGGCCCGGTCGGCCCATTACGCTGGCAGAAATTGAGGAAGCCAATGAAGTTCAGCTAGGCCGCACAATCAGAGACTTGTTGGGTCGGACGACCGAGCGAGTTTTCTTATGCCACAGCGATCTGGCTCTGACCGGACAAGAACAGATGGGGCCATTGCTCTCCCTGGTCAGCGCTGCTCAGCCACTAGAGGAACCGTTGTTGAGAGAACCTAAAAGTCTCGCTGTTTCAACATGACGCTAAGGGCGGGCGATCACGGTGATTCGAGGATAATTTCGGCTATTAGGAGACATTAACATCGTCACTGGCTCTACGGAAGAAGTAGAGAATATCTCTAAAGCCTATGTAGGGCGATCGCTTTGCTATTCGGGCACACTCCAAAGAGTACATCAGAGCTGACGCATAGATTAAAATCTATGCAAAAGGCTTTCTCATCGCCTGAGTTCTACTTTATAATTGCTTTTTAGTTCAGCCAAACAATTAAATCAGATACCCAAGCCAGCCTAATCCTAGAACGGCACTAGCCCAGTGCTAAGTCGTTCTAGAACGGAGGACCCACTTCTTGGGGCGTATTCTGTGAGCTAAGCACTGCTTGACTCACAGGAAGGGCACCTCTCAGCCCTAGCCCGTCAGCTAACTTCGTCGGCACCGAGGGGAGGTTTGTAGGGAAAGCATTGATAAACAGTGCAATGAACCCTCCAGCCTCTCAGAATTAACCTGTAGGAGTTCATTGTGGAATATACCTCGCCCTTGCTGGCGTCCGCAGTTTTCGCGGGCGTCATTCTATTGATTATGGCGGAATGGGTTCACCTAACCATTGCAGCCTTTTTAGGAGCTTTGCTGCTAATTTTTGTCCATATTTTGAGCGTAGATGAGGCCGCCGCTTATGTTGGCAAAAGCTATGAGACGCTAGCCTTATTCTTTGGCGTCATGGTTTTAGTCCGAGCGTTTCAACCCACTCAAATTTTTGAGTATCTAGCGGCGCAAATGTTAGTTCAGGCAAAAGGTCAGGGAAAGCGGCTCTTGTTAGGCATTGTCTTCATTACAGCCCCTATCTGTGCTTTTTTGCCCAATGCCACCACTGTAATGCTATTAGCTCCCCTCATACCGCCGCTCGCAACAGAATTAGGTGTCAACTATGTCCCGCTGCTAATTTTGATGGTGTTTGTTGCTAACAGTGCTGGCTTGCTGACGTTGGTGGGTGATCCGGCCACCTATATTGTGGGGGATGCCATTAACATCAGTTTTGTTGATTACCTGTACAATCTCAGCTTTGGCGGTGTTCTGGCGCTCCTGACAATTATTCTAATGCTGCCCTATCTCTTTGCACCTATCTGGCAGCTCAAGATGCCTGTTGTCGAGCTAAAAAGTCTCCCTCAGATCAATCACCCTAAAGTCTTAGCGCTGGGCGGGGTGATCATAGCAATGGTTCTGACCTTGTTTGTAGTCGGTGAGTTTTTGCCAGTTCCCATTAAGCCTGCAACCGCAGGCTTAATGGGAGCAGGGCTGGCGCTGCTGCTCGCGCATCAGAGTAAGATTGACACTATCAACCATATCCTACGCGACTTAGACTGGAGTACCTTGCTCTTCTTCATGTCTACTTTTGTCTTAATCGGCGGATTAGATAAAACAGGGGTGATTGCCCGCCTGTCAGTGGGACTCGCAGTGATTTTGCAGCAGAATTTATTATGGGGAGTGCTGCTGCTCATATTTTTTGTAGGCATATGCTCTAGCCTGGTTCCCAACATTCCGCTGGTAGTGGCGATGGTACCGCTGCTCAAGCAGTATTTGGTCAATGTTGGCTGGGTCGGTTCAGACGTGCTCAGCGCTGACTTCCACGGCCAGTTGCCCCCTGAAGTGCTACCGCTGTTTTACGCCATGATGTTTGGTGCTACCTTGGGCGGCAATGGATCGCTCATGGGGGCTTCTTCTAACATCGTGGCGGCTGGCGTTGCCGAACACCACGGCCAGTCTATTCCTTTTGGTCTATTCCTGCGCTACGGCATACCGATGATGACCATGCAGCTATTAGTAGCCGCTATCTACGTGGTTGGACGATTCCTCATGTAAACAGGTCTCATAGCTTCTGCGTTTGTCGTTCTCATCAGATTATGAAATAATTATGAAATAAACCGGCATTAACTCTTGTAGAAACTCAATATGGCCTTTGTGGATCGTGCACTATCGGCTTTCACCGACAGGAAGGGAGTGTATTCTCTGGGGCTTGCCGCTGCTCTATTTTTCACAGCAGGGTGTAGCCCCACTTCTGACTCTGAGAGCCCTCAGGCTGACCAAAAGAAAGTGCTCACCACCTTCACTATCCTGGCTGATATGGCTCAAAACGTAGCCGGTGATGCCCTCACGGTAGAGTCTATCACCCGCATTGGCGCAGAGATTCACGGCTATGAGCCTGTTCCTAGCGACATTGCCAAAGCCCAAGACGCCGACCTGATTTTGTACAACGGTCTGGATTTGGAGCGCTGGTTCGATCAGTTTTTAGGCAATTTAGAGGGCGTCCCTGCTGTGGTGCTGACCGATGGCCTTACGCCTATCCCCATTGCCGAAGGCCCCTATGCTGATAAGCCCAACCCCCACGCCTGGATGTCGCCGCAAAACGCGCTGGTATATGTCGAGAATATTCGCCAAGCCTTTGTCGAACTCGATCCCGAGAATGCGGAGACTTACAATGCCAACGCCGCCGCTTACAGTCAGGAAATTGAAGCCATCGACGCGGCGCTACAAGCCGAGCTAGCAGCCGTACCCGAGTCTCAGCGCTATCTAGTGAGCTGCGAAGGCGCATTTTCTTACCTGGCACGTGACTACGGCCTGAAGGAAATTTACATTTGGCCGATCAATGCCGAGCAGCAGTCTACCCCCAAGCAGCTTAAAGCAGTGATCGATCAGGTGACGGCGAACGATGTACCGGCGGTCTTTTGCGAAAGCACCGTCAGCGACGAGTCTCAAAAGGAAATTGCCAGGGCCACCGGCGCGACCTTTGCAGGCAACCTGTATGTTGATTCGCTCTCGACGGCATCGGGGCCGGTGCCCACTTTTTTAGATTTGCTGGAATATGATGCGGATGTGATCGCAAACGGCCTCACCCAAACAAAGCCATAAACCGCAGCTTCAATACGGATTGAAAATCTCTAAATCTTCAGAGCAGTTTTCAAAGTCGATGACGTTCCGAGTGACGATCACCATGCCGTGATAGCTGGCTGTAGCAGCGATCAGGCTATCGATCACCGGTAAATTTCTGCCTTCAGCTTCTGATTTTCCGCAGAGGCTGGCCCAGCTTTCTAAAACGGTTGGGTCGAGGG
>JBBQAC010000372.1:0-2983 GCA_038315915.1 Phormidesmidales cyanobacterium | reverse complement strand
CATCGAGCGGGTATTGCTGAGACTGGGGAGCGGATGAAAAGTAGCCCAGCATTTCCAAAGAGAGCATCAGGTGTAGAGGGTGATGCTGCGATTTCCACTGCTCGGCGCAGACCGTACTGCCCACCAGTCCGTATTCTTCCAAATCGAACGCAACTAAGTGAATCGACCGGCGGGGCGGGTGAGCTGACAAGAGTTCGGCCAGCGTTAACAGAACGGCGACTCCACTGGCATTATCATCGGCACCGGGCGACCCCGGCACCGTGTCATAGTGAGCCCCGACTAAGATCGGCGATGGCGCAGCCTTCCAAGGGAATCGCCCCGGTTGCCTGCCTGCTACCATCATTTGCCAATTGCAATACTCACGGCCCTGCACATAAAAGCACTGACTGGTGGCTTCACCCCACCGGCTCAGCTCAGCGCGGATATACTGCTGCACGAGTTTGTGTCTGCCTGAGCTGAAATAGGGATCGCGGGGGCCGCTGAGCGATCGCAAATGAGCATTGAGCTGAGCGGCAATTGCAGCGAGTGCTTGCATGGTTCACCTTTGTGTACGATCTTCCCATCAGATACTTTGTACAGCACTGGCTGGAGGCTGCGGCAATATGAACAAAGACAACCAGCGATCTGAGCAGCGCTCCACTGCGCTGGAAAGCCACCGGTCACGTCAGTCCCGAGTGCGTATTCGGTTGGAGCATGGCCGATTTCAAATTTTGGGCTTAGGCGCTTGGCATTCTTACTGGCGCGATCCGTATTATCTGATGCTGACGGTGCCCTGGCAGGGATTTTTTGCGATTACGGTTGGGCTGTATGCGATCACCAATGCGGGCTGCGCGCTGCTGTTTTTACTCGGCGGTGAAGGCACCATCCTCAATGCGCAGCCCGGATCTTTTTGGGATGCGTTTTTCTTCAGCGTACAAACGTCCGCCTCCATTGGCTATGGGGTGATGTCACCCGGCAATACTTATGGCCATCTGCTGGTCACGCTGGAGGCAATTTCGGCTTTAATTGGGATTGCGGTGCTCACTGGCCTCACCTATACCCGATTTTCGCGGCCCACGGCGCAGGTGCTGTTCAGTCGGGTCGCTGTAGTCGCGCCTTTTCAAGAAACTCCGACCCTGATGTTCCGGGCGGCCAACGAGCGTCGCAATCAAATTTGGGAAGCGCAGATGCGGCTGTATCTCATCTTAGATGAGGTGAGCAACGGTCGGATGATGCGGCGATTTTATGAGTTGGGACTACGGCGCGATCGCAACCCCAGCTTTTCTCTCTCCTGGACGGCGCTGCACCCCATTGATGAAAGCAGTCCGCTTTACGGCCTCTCCCACAGCGACCTGATGCGGACGAACGCGGCCCTGTTGGTGTCGCTTAGCGGCATTGATCAAACGGTGGTGCAGGCCATTCACACTCGCCATACCTATTACGCTGGCGACATTTTATGGAAGCGTCAGTTCAAAGACATTCTTCACCAGATGGAAAATGGCGATCGCTATATCGACTTTGCCGAATTTCATACGGTAGAGCCGATAGACGATCCTGCATAAATTCGCCCTGATTACAAGCGATCCCCAGGGGGCATTAAGGTCGGGTTAAGCCTGTATAATTGTGAAGTTTGATACAGAAAAATCGGACAATTAACATTCCTGAAGATCTGCCCCCAAAAATATGGATACTCCAGCCTTGCCGCCCAATCAAGGTGATCTGCTCACTGTCGTTGCCAATACGACAAATAGCGCAGCCACGACCCAGGCAGACAGGCGAGCCCTTGAGCCCTCCTTTCCTGCCTTTACGGCTACTGACAGTCCAACTGCTTCTGGCCCGGTGAGCTGGCTGGCGTTCTCGCAGCTTGTCCGTTCGTTTGATTTTGTAGGCAAAGCGTTTACATCCGCTCAGCCAGACAGCGTTTTCGGCCCGCAGCGCAGTACCACGGTACCGGTTAGATGGGCCCATCGCGCCGACTGGAAGCACCGGGCCACCGCTGCCGACATCGAAGTCAGCCTGGTGATCGCCACACCTCAGACGGCGGCAACCGAAAACGAAACCTGGTCGGCTCCGTTTGTGCCGCAGTGCCTGCCCCAAGCGCAACGCAGGCTAAAATCGTCGCCTCGCTATCGCCTCCGTCTCAAAGATAAAACCTTGGGCTACATCGCTGATGAAGATCGGGCCTATACGCTAGCCCGACAGCTCAAGCGGCTAATCCGGCAGTCGTCGCTTGAGGGAGAGACAGTTTCTTTTCGTCAGTCACCGCTTGAGACGGCTGACCACTCCTCCGGTGACTGGACAGTGACTGCTGAGCAGCCCTTATTTTCTGTCGACGAGTCGATGGCAGCAGCGGTGGGCTACTCCGAGGAATGGGCGGCGATCGCTTGGGCCAACAATTTGCGTATTGCCCTGGACGCTGAACCGCTCGATCCCGGTGAGGCTCAAATGACAATGCAAAACTTACAGGCTTCAGATCAGGAGCTAACGGGAGAAGCGTCCTGGTACGGGCTTTACTTTCACGGACGCCGCACCGCCAATGGGGAAATCTTTGATCAAAATGAGCTGACAGTCGCTCACAAGTCTTTGCCTTTTGGCACACATCTCAAAGTTCGCAACCTGCTGAATGACCGCACCGTCGTCGTGCGAGTCAATGACCGGGGGCCGTATGCGGGCGATCGCTCTCTCGACCTATCCAAAGCCGCTGCCGACTGTCTGGGCAGTGCTCAAACGGGCGTCATTCCCTACGAGGCGGTAATTCTAGAGAAAGTCGGTGACTAGAGACGATCAATGGGGTGAAGCAGTCACGCTGCCAGTCAGCTGCCGGTCGATCTGCCCGAGTGTGGCCAAATCTCCCTCAGGTAAGTTGTGGTCGAACCCCGACCAGCTCTGTGCATCCGGCTGTTCGAGAAAGCTAAAAGCTTGGCGGAAGTCAGCAGGGGTCGCGGTGATGGGCGCACTGAAATGACAGGGAAAAATCTGCTGAAAGTCCCATTGGGCAACCCTA
>JBBQAC010000253.1:0-6399 GCA_038315915.1 Phormidesmidales cyanobacterium | reverse complement strand
TGGGAGAGAGGACAGCCTCCACCTGAGGAAGACTTGTTTGAAAAAAAGCGTTATGGCAGAGTTAATGAGCTAGAATCATTAATCTGAACTTTCTCTTTTTGTACATCGAATGAAAGATACCATTTTACCCCAGCTCCAAACAATTGAAACTGAGCTAGCTTCCCAAGAAGCCGGCCTGATAGCTCAGCTCAATGAGGTCAAAGCCAAGCTCAAAGGCGTGCGAGCGGTTCTGCCCATGTTCGCAGAAGGATCTACTGAAGGATCAACAAACGGATTTGTCAGCAGCCTCGACGTTGAAGATATTGAAATCACGCCAATAGATGAAGCGCCCGTTGCTGAAGACGCTGAAGAAACAGTTGAGGACGCTGAACCCGCAGCAGGTGAACCCACAGCCGCCGTCCCGGTAAAAGCAGAGCGGAAAACAAGAAAAACGAAGACGACAACGACCGCCAAAAAGAAGAAAGATGGCCGACTTGCTAGCTGGCAAAAGTATGTCCGCAGCGGCGTTGAGGAGCAGCCCATGCCCGAAGCGGTCACCCTAATTCTGCAAACGCAGCCCGGAAAATCCTTTAAAATTGCTGAGGTGATGGAAGCTCTCTTTGAAGAAGGTATTCCTAAGTCTCAGTACCTGAAGGCGCGCAACCGAATTTCCAACATTCTTTCGGCGGGCGCTCGTAACGGTGAATGGAATCGCGGTAAAGGTAGTACCTACAGCATATCTGGAGCCAAATAGGATAACTGCGACCCAGCGTTAAGACAGATAGTGAAACTTCAGAGAACCCATGCTACGCCTTACCGACCTTAAGCTCCCGCTTAGCCATACTGAGGATGATCTACAGGCGGCGATACTTCAAAAGCTGAGAATTTCTCCAAAGGAGCTGACTGGCTTTTCTGTATTCAGGCGCAGTTATGATGCTCGCAAGCGGGATGCGATTTCTCTGGTGTACACGCTTGATGTAGAAACGCCCAAGCAAAACCAGCTCCTCAAGCAGTTCAAGAAAAACAACCGCATCGGGCCGACCCCCGACACGCGCTATCGGCATGTGGCTCAAGCGCCTGCGGGTCAAACAAACCGCCCGATTGTGGTTGGCGCTGGCCCCTGCGGAATGTTTGCGGGTCTGCTGCTGGCCCAAATGGGGTTTCGGCCCATTCTCTTAGAGCGGGGTAAGGCGGTTCACGAGCGCTCAGTTGATACCTTTGGCTTTTGGAGCAAACGCAAGTTTAATCCGGAGTCGAACGCGCAGTTTGGCGAGGGCGGGGCGGGAACCTTTTCGGACGGCAAGCTGTATAGCCGAATTAAAGATGGCGATCACCATGGGCGTAAAGTGCTTATGGAGCTGGTGAACCATGGCGCTGTGCCAGAAATTCTGTACATTAACAAGCCTCATATCGGCACTTACCGGCTGGTCAAAATCGTCGAAAATATCCGCAATCAAATTATTGCACTAGGGGGTGAAGTTCGCTTTCAGCAGCGGGTAGCAGCCGTAGAGATAGCAGGTGCGGGAGAACACCGGCAGGTGCGAGGTATTACGTTAGAAAGCGGAGAATTTGTCGCGGGTGAACAGGTGGTGTTGGCGGTGGGACACAGTGCTCGCGATACCTTTGAAATGCTGCACCGGCAGGGAGTGTACATTGAGCCTAAGCCTTTTTCGGTGGGCTTTCGGATTGAGCATCCGCAGCCGCTAATCGACCAGTGCCGGTTTGGGGAAAAAGCGGGCCATCCGATATTAGGCGCGGCAGATTATAAGCTGGTGCATCACTGCTCGAATGGGCGGACGGTGTACAGCTTTTGCATGTGTCCGGGCGGGCAAGTAGTCGCCGCCACTTCTGAAGAGGGGCGAGTGGTAACCAACGGCATGAGCCAGTACGAGCGCAGCGGCAAAAATGCAAACAGCGGCATTGTAGTCGGCATTACCCCAGAAGATTATCCTCAAGGCCCGCTAGCGGGTATCGCTTTTCAAAGGCAGCTAGAGACACGGGCATTTGAGCTAGGCGGGAAAACCTATGAGGCTCCGGGGCAGCTTGTCGGCGATTTTTTAGCGCAGCGGCCTTCCACTGAGCTTGGAGAAGTAAAGCCCTCTTACCGTCCGGGGGTGCATTTGGGCGACTTGAGTGAGAGCTTGCCGGCGTATGCGATCGCCGCCATCCGCGAAGCCATTCCTGTATTCGACCGCAAAATCAAAGGGTTTGCGATGCCCGATGCGGTACTGACCGGAGTCGAAACGCGAACCTCTTCGCCTGTGCGTGTCAAGCGCGACGACAGCTATCAAAGCTTGAACACCCGAGGGCTTTACCCTGCCGGTGAGGGCGCAGGCTACGCGGGCGGAATTCTCTCAGCCGCCGTCGATGGGATCAAGGTGGCTGAGGCTGTTGCCCTGAGCATGGTCGAAGCGGGCTGAAACCAGCGCCCCTTTAAAAAGAAAAAAGGAGAGCCCCAAATCAATTTGGTGGCTCTCCCTACCATCAGGGTGCATCTACATGAACATATTATTGCACGAGAGGGGTGGGGGGCGTAACCCCCTACTGTACTTATTCTAGAATTTTTTGTACTGATTTTAGAATTCTAGGGTATCTCTCTATGCGTTTTGACTGAACTCAGAGCTGAGCTGAGGCATCAGCCCGCTAGCTTTTTGCCTAAGAGTTGATTGGTCAGCTTGGGGTCAGCGCGTCCGCCTGTGCGCTTCATCACCTGACCGACAAAGAAGCCTTTGAGCTTTGTTTTACCGGCTCGGAACTTGGCAAGCTCGTCAGGATTGGCGGCAAGCACTTCGTCAATCATCGCTTCAATTTCAGCCGGATTAGAGATCTGGCTGAGTCCTTTACTCTCCACGATTTTTTTTGGTGATCCGCCATTATTTAGCAATTCCGGCAGCATATCTTTACCGATCTTATTGCTGATAGTGCCGTCTTCGATGAGCTTAACCATTTCAGCCAGGGCTTCAGGGGTGAGCTTAATTTCGTCGATGCTCAGCTTTTCTGCGTTCAGGTAGCCAGCGATGTCGCTCATGATCCAGTTGACGACCAGCTTGGTCGAAGCGCCTGTGGCGATCGCCTTTTCAAAATACTCAGCCACCGCCCGATCATCGGCGATGACGCCCGTATCGTAGGCCGACAGCCCCAGATCCTCCTCATAGCGCTTTCGCTTGGCCGCAGGCAATTCCGGCAGCTCCGACTTCCACTGTTCAAGCTGAGCGACTGAGACTTCAATCGGCGGCAGGTCAGGTTCAGGAAAGTAGCGGTAGTCGCTCGATCCTTCCTTCATGCGCATACTTTTGGTGCGCTGCGGGCCTTCTTCCCACAGCCGAGTTTCTTGGTAGATCGGCTCGCCTGCTTCTACAGCGGCGATCTGGCGCTCAATTTCGTAGTCAATGGCTTTGGCGATCGCGCTAAAAGAATTCATGTTCTTAATCTCGACCTTCGTGCCAAACGCTTCCCGGCCCACCGGGCGGACGGAGATATTCACATCGCAGCGCAGCGATCCCTCCTGCATGTTGCCATCGCCCACACCCAGGTAGCGAATAATCCGGCGAATTTCCTCGGCGTAGGCAGCCGCTTCTTCCCCAGAGCGAATATCAGGCTCAGAGACGATTTCGACTAGAGGCACCCCAGCGCGGTTGTAATCCACCAGCGAATAGGCCGATCCGGACAGACTGTCGCTACCGGCATGGACTAGCTTGCCTGCATCCTCTTCCATATGCAGCCGGGTGACCCCGATCCGCTTGCGCACAGGCTTACCGTCTTTAATAATCTCAATTTCTAGCCAGCCATGATCGGCAATGGGCAGGTCAAACTGAGAGATCTGATAGTTCTTAGGCAGATCAGGGTAAAAGTACTGCTTGCGGTCAAACTTGCTGTAGGGGGCAATTTCACAGTTCAGCGCCAAGCCCGCTTTGACGGCGTACTCCAGCACCTTTTCATTGAGCACGGGCAGCACACCCGGCAGTCCCATCGTCACCGGGTCTATGTAGGTGTTGGGATCTGCGCCAAAGGCGGCTGAGCTAGTTGAGAAAATTTTGGTCTCAGTGCTCAGCTGACAGTGCGTTTCCAAGCCGATAATCGCTTCGTACTGAGTTTTGGCAGGGGCGGCGGCAGTCATAGCTGTTCTGGTCGGGTTCTATATGATTACAGTGCAGTATATCAACTCGCTTTACGAGCGGACGGGCGATCGCTCACCTGGCCCCAATCTCAATAGCTGCTTTTAATAGGATATCACGCTAAAGCGAAGTCGTTATGAGTATAATATAGAAGTTCAATAGCAAGATGTGAAAAATCTGCGCATAATTCAGTAGCGCTGGACAAACAACGGGCGCTCACATCGACCTTTTACACCTGGAGAAACCCATGGTTGCAACAACGTCAAAAACTTCCTTTTACCCCACCCGAATTGATCTACCGTTAGAGACTCGCCAGTCAATCGTGACGCTGCTCAACGGCACCCTGGCTGCGACGACCGATCTGCGCACCCAAACCAAGCAGGCACATTGGAACGTCAAAGGCAAAGACTTTTATCAGCTACACCTGCTGTTTGATGAAATGGCCAGTGAGCTAGAAGCGTATAGTGACTTAGTCGCTGAGCGAGTAACTGCCCTAGCCGGGACTGCCATGGGCACCGTGCGCGTCGCCGCCAGCAAGTCCATCTTACCGGAGTACGACTTTGAGGCCGTCGGCGGGATGGAGCATGTCGCGGCCCTGGCAGATCGCTACGCGGCCTACGCCAAGCACCTGCGCGAAAATATCGACAAGGCCGATGAACTTGGCGACCAGGACACCAACGACCTGTACGTTGAAATCTCTCGGACTATCGACAAACGCCTGTGGTTCCTGGAAGCACACCTGGTTGGCTAAGCGGGTCGGCTGCATACGGTTAGCGATTTTTCGCTAATTCAGGCAGGCAAAGCCCCCTATTAATCATTCCTAAGGTGAGGAAGCTTCAACGAGTCTCCTCATCTTTTTTGTGCAAACTCTCTCCTGGCTTCTCTTCGCAGAATCTCCCCTCCTCTTTCCGATAGATTGGTATGCAAGCACAGGCAACTACCAATGCTATCTACCCTATCCGAAAAAAAAATGCACCTTGTTCGCTGGGGCGTTCTCCTGGCGTGGCTTCTGCTCATTATCTCTCTGTTTTACGATCCTGTTTCGACAGTATTGACCCATCCGGATAATCCCTGGAGTTGGCTGGCAGATTCAACTATTAACAGAGCGGCTGATCCGGCCAGTTGCATTCGCGTTCAGAATCACTGCATTCCTTTAGAGCCTTACGCTATTGGCACCAGAGTCTTCTGGGGAATGGTAATTCCTAGCGCCATCTTTATTGTGCTGGTGTTTGGGCATGAATTTTGGCGGCGGATCTGTCCGCTGTACTTTTTCTCGCAGCTTCCTAGAGCGCTAGGAATGAAGCCGCTACTTAATATTGAGCAGAATACCTGGCTACGGAACAATCACTTTTACGTTCAGTTTGTTCTGTTTTTCTGGGGGATTACCGCTCGAATTTTACTGGTCAACTCGGTCAGACCAGCGCTCGGCCTATTCTTTATTCTCACATTGCTCTCGGCAGCGGGCGTTGTTGCCCTTTACGGTGGCCGCAGCTGGTGTCACTATGTGTGCCCTTTTGGCATGGTGCAAACTGTCTTTACCGGGCCGCGTGGCCTGCTCGATAGCGCCGCTCACCAGGCACCACCCTGTAGCCTTACTCAGTCAATGTGTCGCACCGTGGATGACCAGGGCCAGGAACAAAGTGCCTGCATTTCCTGCAAGTCGGCCTGCATGGACATTGATTCTGAGCAGGCTTACTGGGAGCAGTTGCACAAACCCGGCAGGCGACTGGTGCAGTATGGCTACCTGGGCCTGGTGATTGGCTACTTTTGCTATTACGGGCTGTATGCGGGTAACTTCGATTACTACTTTTCGGGCGTGTGGAGCCATGAGCCTGGAACAATCGCAGCGCTGCTGAAGCCTGGGTTGTATGTGGCAGGTCAGGAAGTCGCGATTCCCAAACTCGTCGCGGCCCCTTTGACCTTAGCCGCATTTGCCGCCGCTAGCTGCTGGCTGTGTACGCATGTAGAACGCTATTACCGGGGCTACTTGAAGCGTAAGCGGCCAACCGCACCGGCTGAACAAGGTTTGCACCGGATGTTCTCGGTCTGTACATTCCTCGCCTTCAACGGTTTCTTTATCTACGGCGGTCGCCCAGAAATTGACCGATGGCCTCTGGCCGCTCAGTTTGGCTTTCAGACGGTGGTAGCGATCGCCAGCAGCCTTTGGCTATACCGCACCTGGGGCCGCAGCCGGGAGCAGTATCAAAAAGAGAGTTTGGCCGACAAGCTGCGTCGTCAGCTCAAGCGACTACCAGCAGTAGGTGAAGTGTTAGGCGATCGCACCCTCGAACAGCTCAGCGCCGAA
>JBBQAC010000291.1:0-5194 GCA_038315915.1 Phormidesmidales cyanobacterium | reverse complement strand
GCCGATGACTATGTCGTCAAGCCTTGCGATATCGAAGAGCTATTGGTTCGTATTCGGGTGTTGCTGAGGCGATCGCCTGCCGACTCAGCGCCGATTTTTAGCTGGGGAGATCTCTCTCTGGATTCGGCGAGCTGCGAGGTGACCTATGGCAGTCAGCCGGTTTCGCTCACAGCCAAAGAATATTCGCTGTTGGAACTGTTTTTGCGCCACAGCAAACAGGTTTTTAATGCTAAAGCGCTGCTAGATCGAACTTGGTCTTCAGAAGAATTCCCGAGCGAATCGACCGTGCGCTCTCATATTCGCGGGCTCCGCCAAAAGCTGAAGCTGGTCGGGGCTCCGACTGACTTTATTGAAACGGTTCATGGCTTAGGCTATCGGCTCAAGTCGCAGACCGCCGCTAGCCCCCCAAAAGCGGTCAGTTCTCAGCGCGATCGCCAAACTCGCTATCTAGAAGGATTGACGCAAGCGTGGGAGGCGCATAAAGGAGAGAATATTGCGCGTTGGAAAAAGCTGATACATATCGCCCAAACGCTCAAGACTCAAGGACTCAACGAACAGCAACAAAGTCAGGCCAGACAGCTCGTTCACGCGCTAGCCGGGACGCTGGGCACTTTTGGCCTGTTAGAAGGCTATCGTCTTTCTTTACAGCTAGAGGCGCTTTTTCAGGTTGAGGCAGCGCTTCTGCCGGCTCAGGCCGAGCAGGTTTATGCTTTGGCAACGATGCTCGGACATACCCTGGATGACGCGCCTAAGCTAATCGACCCCGTTGAAGAAACTGCGCAGATAGCGGCCATTGTGATGGTGGATGTGAATCACATGCCTTACATGCAGCAGCTTATGGCTCTGGCTGTGGGGCAAGGCTTTGGCACTCAGATAGCGGCCTCCGTGGAAACGGCAGCGGCGATGCTGTCTCTGGAAACGCCCGCTGGGCAACCCCACAATCTAGAGCTAGCTGCCACCCTGCCTGACTTAGTGGTGGTCAACTTTGTAGCGGGTGAAGCTGACCCGGTACTGGACGAATCCATTTCGCAGATGCTGCTACAGTTCGTAGCAACCCTCACGGCGCACTGGCCGCATCTGCCGGTTCTGGTGATTACGCCTCAAGCTGACTTTGGCAACCGGCTGGATCTGATTCGTCGAGGCGGGGCGATGGTGCTGGAGTATCCGGTAGTGCCGTCAGAAGTGCTGCAGGTGATCGCCCAGGCGATGAGCTATCGCGCTAGCAAAATTATGATTGTCGATGATGACGCTCACTACTTGCAGCAGGTGATTGAGCTACTACATCCATGGGATTTGCAAATTACTCCACTGACGAACCCGCAGCGTTTCTGGACGCTGTTCAATCAGGTACTGCCTGATCTGGTCATACTCGATATTGAAATGCCTTCTATCAATGGCTTTGAGCTATGTCAGGTGCTGCGTAGCCATCCCCAATGGCAGCACTTACCGATTATCTTTTTGAGTGTTCACAGCGATCTTGCAAAGCAAAATCAGGCTTTTGCGCTGGGCGCTGACGACTATATTACAAAGCCCATTCAGGCAAGAGATTTGGCTTCCCGGCTACTGAACCGGCTGAGACGCTATCAAGCGCAGCTCCGTTGGCAGCAGGCGACCAGCTAGCGGGTCTTGTAGATACGGCCTACACAGGGTCTGCACAGTGAGTAAGGCAAGGTGATAGAAGAACTCTTCTCAAGGATCTTACTGCACGATGGTTCAAGCTCGTCAGCAGACGCTACAAAAACAACATCCTTTAATTGGTCAGCTTACGGAGATTCTGGAGAGCATTTGGCAAAACCAGCTCACGCTGTTTCCCTATCACATGCCCGAGGACTTGGGCTATGTGGAGGGGATGCTTGAAGGCGATCGCCTGACCATTCAGAACAGGTGCTATCAGACTTTTCAGTTTCGTAAGATTCATCTCGAATTTGCCAAAGTGGGTGACAACCTGGACATTCTTCACTGTGTGATATTTCCGCGCCCCTGCTTTCATTTACCGATTCTGGGGATAGACATTATCGCTGGGCCGAAGGCAATCAGCGCTGCCATTCTCGATCTCTCACCCGTCTGCGCAGCTGGAGAGGAATTTTCGTCAGCGTCCCCTGCCCTGCCAGCGAATTATGGGCAGGCACTGAGCAACCTACCGCCTGCCAAGTTTTCGCAGCCCCGCGATCTGCCAGAATGGGGCAGCATTTTTTCAGAGTTTTGCCTGTTTGTGCGCCCAGTCACCCGGCGGGAAGAGAACGCCTTTTTAGACCGGGTGACGCAATACGTCTCGCTTCACTGCCAATTTGCCAACGAGGCGAGCGTGATCACCTCAGCCGACGAGCGAGCCCGAGTTTTAAAAGGACAGCAGCATTACTGCCAGCAGCAGCAGAAAAATGACAAGACGCGGCGAATTTTAGCCCGTGCCTTCGGACCAGACTGGGCGCAGCGGTATCTGGAAACGATGTTGTTCGACTCGCCCTAGTCGCTCTAGTCGCTTTGAGCGATGGCGAAGAGTTGGCAACTGTGATCAAGTGTGAAGTTTTGTAAGATTTATGAAGACGCTTTCAGAATCCCTAAACACACTTCCATGTAAGGGATGTAAGGCCTTTTTAAGGCGATTGTAACTGGTCAGAAACAAAGTTGTGCACAGGATCTGCACAAGCCAATTGATTAAATTATCTTACTCGCTCGAAATACCCAGTTCTGAAGCAGACCCGTCATTGAGAGGCTGCGGTCAGTTTTGAACCAGGATTTGGAACAGTTGTGTTTTCGATTATCAGCAACGAAGCAGGAGATTTTTCACATGTTCGATGTTTTTACCAAGGTGGTTTCCCAGGCCGATGCCCGGGGCGAATATATCAGCGATGACAAGATTGACGCGCTCAACAAGATGGTAGCTGAGGGAAACAAGCGCATTGATGTGGTGAACCGAATCACGAGCAGCTCTTCTGAGATCGTGGCGAATGCGGCCCGGTCTTTGTTTGCCGACCAGCCCCAGCTCATTTCGCCCGGCGGTAATGCCTATACCAACCGTCGCATGGCTGCCTGCCTGCGCGATATGGAGATCATTTTGCGCTATGTCACCTACGCGGTGTTCACTGGCGATGTCAGTGTGATGGACGACCGCTGCTTGAACGGCCTGCGTGAGACCTATACTGCTCTGGGCGTACCGGGCAACTCGGTGGCCACTGGCGTCAACAAAATGAAAGAGGCAGCAGTCGCGATCGCCAACAACAGAGAAGGCGTTACTCAGGGCGACTGTAGCTCTTTGATGTCCGAACTCGGTGGCTACTTCGACAGAGCCGCCGCCGCCGTTAGCTAGATCGTAGCTATACCGATCCAGCGTTGGATTGATCGGTTCTGATCACCCTCTTTTTTGTACCCTTTTAACGAGAATTTTTCAATGAAAACTCCCATAACCGAGGCTGTTGCAGCCGCTGATTCCCAAGGCCGTTTCCTCAGCAGTTCAGAACTTCAGGTCGCTTTTGGCCGCTTTCGTCAGGCACAAGCGGGCTTATCGGCAGCGCAATCGCTCAGCAAAAACGCAGATAGCCTGGTAGATGGTGCTGCCCAAGCCGTGTACAAAAAGTTTCCCTACACCACCCAAATGGAGGGCAACAACTACGCCTCAAATTCCACAGGCAAAGAAAAGTGCGCCAGAGACATTGGCTACTACCTGCGGATGGTGACCTACTGCCTGATTGCCGGTGGCACTGGCCCCATGGATGAGTACCTAATCTCAGGCATTGGCGCAATTAACAGCACCTTTGAGCTATCTCCAAGCTGGTATGTAGAAGCGCTCAAGCACATCCGAGGGAATCACGGACTGAGCGGGGATGCTGCCACAGAAGCCAACTCTTACATTGACTATGCGATCAATGCGCTGAGTTAGTGTTCTGTTACGTCTAAAAATGAGTGGGAGAGGAGGCAAAGGAACCATGCTTTTGTAGCGGTTCTCCCTTTGCCCTTCATCCCGCTCCCCCGGCGGCTGAGCGTAGCCAAAGCCCCCTCCCCACCCTGTCAAACGAGGATGCCATCCATGACCAGTGAAACTTCCGCCAGACTATTAGGCTTTGAAACCGTTGCCGAGCGATCGCCGACTGAGCTGCGGGCTACCGCCTCTGAAGACGATGTTCAAGCCGTCATTCGGGCAGCTTACCGCCAGGTACTAGGTAATGATCACGTGATGCAGGCGGAGCGGTTGACCAGCGCCGAATCGCTGCTTCGGCAGGGCAATATCCGCGTCTCTGATTTTGTGAGAGCGTTGGCCCTTTCAGAGCTTTACAAGCAAAAGTTTTTTTACAGTACGCCTCAAGTTCGCTTTATTGAGCTGAACTTTAAGCATCTGCTGGGCCGCGCGCCTTACGATGAACAAGAGATTTCTGAGCATGTCGATCTCTATATTCAGCAGGGCTACGAGGCTGAAATTAACAGCTATCTCGATTCGCGCGAGTACCAGGACAACTTTGGCGATCGCATTGTTCCTTACTACCGGGGATTTGCCACGCAGCTCAGCCAAAAGACCGTTGGCTTTGCCAGAATGTTTCAGCTCTATCGGGGGGCCGCGAGCAGCGATCGCGCCAACCCCAAAAAAGCCTTTCTTACCCAGGAGCTTGCCCGCAATTCTGCTAGCCCGGTGAGAACGTCCAGTGGTGGCAAAGAACTTCAGAGCGTCACGGGCGGCAGTCGCGAACAGCTCTACCGGGTACGCGTTTCCCAGTCAGCCCAAAAATCGGCCAGTGGTCGCAACCCGCAAGTGCGCTTGGGCGTTCAGGAATATGTAGTTTCCTACGATCAGCTATCGCCGACCTTGCAGCGCCTGAATAAGCGGGGCAGTCGGATTGTGAATATCACGCCCGCTTAAGCGCTCGCGCAGGTACATACTAAGTACGTAGGCATTATTGATTACCACATTGCGACGCCCCCCTAGCCCCCCAAGTTTGGGGGGAACCGGACTCAGAGTCCCCAGTATTGGGGGTCGGGGGGGCTTCACAAGTGAGTTGAACAGCCTGTTCGCATTTTGTAATTAATTTTGCTTGACTACTTAAATGCTCTAGGCAATCAATTGTCTCATTACACCCTTATTCAGGAGAACAGTCCGTGGCTATTACTTCCGCGTCCACTCGCTTGGGCACCGCTCCTTTCGCAGACCAAAGCCCCGTAGAATTGCGACAAAACTTTTCAGCCGATGCGGTTCAGACCGTGATTT
>JBBQAC010000031.1:0-24291 GCA_038315915.1 Phormidesmidales cyanobacterium | reverse complement strand
CTGCCTTTAGCGCCGCTGAAATATCGTCAGTTGCTGCTGAAATACTTGCTTTAAGCTGCTTGAGCTGAGTCCGGCGAAAATCGAGCGATCGCGTTTCCCCACCCCCAAAAAACGCCCGCTGTGCCTGCAAAATAGGCTGTACCCAATCCTTCTGCTCGCTGCTCAAACTCATTTAATAGTGAAAGGGAATGGTTAATAACGGGCTCAGCGCCAGCGATATCGCCGCCCATTGCCACGGCTCCACCCCAAACGAGTCGGCGGACAAATCTTCCGCCAGCAGTGCATCGACTCGCTGAGACAGGCGGCTGCGAGGAGCCGCGCAGCTAAACCCGGCGCAAACCGCTTCCGCCTCCATCAGCGGCGCGGTGATCACACTCATCAGCGACTCAGCCAGCACCAGCGTATCGACAGTGCGAGCCGCCCAGCGATCAGCGCGTACCTCACGCAGCAGCAGCAACTCCTGCCATAGCGCTTCGGTATAAGGCAACCACCCCGTCAGTCGCCGCAGCCCGCCTAGCCAAAAGAACCAAAAGGTATCGCGGTAGTGAGCATGACCCGACTCATGTGCCAGGACAGCAGCCAAATGTTCGCTATCTAAATGAGCGAGCAAACCCTGACTCACCACCAAGTCGGATGTCCATAGGCCAATTTGCGCGCTAAAAACAGCAGACACGTCCATCACCCGGCCACTGGTCTGGCCTGCCTCGGTCTCAATCAGCCGTTGCGGATAGCGCCGAACTTCACGCCGGGTCTTCAGCGCCTGCCAGCCGAGCTGTATCCAGCGGCCCAAGGCGATCGCCACAAAGCTGACAGCCAGTCCGTAGCTCAGTCGCCCTTCCCACGCATGAGCAGTGCTCGTGCCCATCGTGACAACCGCTACCGCAGTCGCCAACAGCAGCAGCGGTGGAATGACGAACGCGATCAGCGCCCGGTGCCAGCGCAGTTGCCAGCGATCACTCTGGTCAGTCGGCTGTCCTAAAAACCGGCAGAGGAAAGCAATTGCCCCGGCTAGTCCAATCATATGCAGGTGCATCATGGCATTTGCTCCCTGGCGGCACGAGCGGCCTTAATTTTTAGCGCGATCGCCTCAATCTGAGCCAGGCTCTCATCGTCGAGCGTGTCGGCAAACGCCGCTACAATATCCGGACTGCCCACCGCTAAGAACCGATGCAGTCGCTCGTGAGCTTTGAGAATTTCGGCTTGCTGAGGAGAGATGAGCGATCTCCAAACATGCAGGCGATCGCTGGAGTCGCAGGCTACCCACCCTTTCTTAGCCAGCCTTTTAAGCACCGTTGAAACTGAGGAATAGGTCAGCTCCCGGTCAATATCCGCCAGAATGTGCTGATGGATCGCCGTTACCGAAGTCGGTTCTATCTGCCACAAAATTTCAACAATCTCTGCTTCGAGTGGCCCCAGCGACAGTGTTTTTGGCTGATAAGGCGGAAGAGAAGCCATGCCGGTCATTACCGTAGAATCTGCTTTAAACTTTATCACCAAACCAAAACTGAGCGCGCAACCAAAAAAGCTCCCCGTTCGAGAGGAGCTTTTGGATCGGATTAATCGGACGCTGAGCCGGTTTCTCAGCGCAGCTTAGCTTATACGCCGACAGCCGCCAGCTTGTCAGTGGCTGCTTTCAGCGCCGCCGCCTTGTCCGTTTTTTCCCAAGGCAGGTCAATATCGCTGCGACCAAAGTGACCGTAGGCAGCCACCTCCTGGTAAAAGCGGCCCTGGCGTTCGGCAGGCAGCCCTCTGAGATTAAACGTATCGATGATACCGGCTGGTCTCAGCTCAAAATGCTCTTTTACCAGCTCCAGCAGCTTTTCGTCTGGCACGTTGCCTGTTCCGAAGGTCTCGACAAAGATGCTGACCGGACGGGCCACTCCAATCGCGTAGCTCAACTGCACTTCACATTTATCAGCAAGACCTGCTGCTACAATATTTTTGGCGACATACCGGCAAGCATAGGCAGCGCTGCGATCCACTTTGGTCGGATCTTTCCCAGAAAAAGCACCGCCTCCATGACGAGAATAGCCCCCATAGGTATCGACAATAATTTTGCGACCAGTCAGCCCCGAGTCACCCTGCGGTCCCCCGATGACAAATTTGCCGGTCGGGTTTACCAGCAGGCGAGTTCGTTCACTCGGCTGAATTTCTAATCCGGCAAAAGCAGGGAGAACCACTGCCTGCCAAAGATCGGCTTTGATTTTGGCCTGAACTGCTTCGTTGCTGGTCAGCTCGCCAATATTCTCGGTGTGCTGTGTGGAGATCAGTACAGTATCGATACCCACCGGGCGACCATCTTCGTACTCAACTGTTACCTGCGTTTTGCCATCGGGGCCAAGATAAGGCAAACGCCCGTTCTTTCTCACCACTGAGAGCTGACGGGCAATCCGATGAGCCAGACAGATAGGGAGCGGCATGAGTTCAGGTGTTTCGTTGCAAGCGAAGCCAAACATAATGCCTTGATCACCTGCGCCAATAGCGTCCCACCGCTCGTCGCTGGTCTGAGTTTCTTGAGCGGCATCTACGCCCTGGGCAATGTCCGCCGACTGCTCATCCAGGGCTATCAGTACAGAGCAGCTACTGGCTGAAAACCCGTTATTAGTCGGGTCTGTATAGCCAATTTCAGCAATCTTTTTGCGCACCACCTCGACAAAGTTCACCTTTGCCTGCGAAGAAATTTCGCCTGTGACCAAGACTAATCCCGTATTAACCACCACCTCAGCGGCCACTCGGCTGCTGGGATCTAGCGTCAGCATCGTATCCAAAATTGTGTCAGAAATCTGATCGCAAATTTTATCAGGATGCCCCTCTGTAACCGACTCCGATGTAAACAGGTAGCGACGAGACAAAAGCCAATCCTCCATTCCCTTAACTTCAAAACTATAGGGCATGACAGCCCGGCTGTTAGGCTGCTTAGCGCCTGCAATGTTCACCTAGCCTACAGGATGAATTGCTAGCTTGCAGCAGCTCTATACAGATTGATACCCTAGCAAATTAACTCTGTACGAGTATTGACTAATTTTCAGTATCTACCTATCTAAAGGATTGATAGAGATCTAGTTGAAAACTTCAACTTGTGAGAGCGTTTCGACGCTGACTGTATCTGCGCTGAATCGGGGCGATCGCTGCCAGCCTCCCCTAACCCCAATAAAACCAGCCGCACCCTGCTGGGCCATGGCTTCATCCGCAGCAGAATCGCCGATGACAAGAATGCTAGCGGCAGGAACTGCCAAAGCTTCGCAGGCAACCTGTAAAAAATCAGGGTGTGTTTTAGGGATCGTTGATGCGCTAACACCGCAGTACCAGCTAATTTCGGTGAGGTCATAGTATTCGACAAAGGCAGCGACTTCCAGGTGAGTATCTGAAGAAACAATGCCGAGCGCTATGTCTGCGGACTTGAGCTGCTGGAGAAACGGGGCTACTCCCGGCAGCAGGGGTGTCTGAGTGACCTTCAGCGGCAGGGCGGATTCAGCTTGCTCAAAGGCTTGGGTCACAATATTGAGCGCTGCTACCCAGCCTATTCCTGTGGCTGCTACATAGGCTGCTGCTGCGACTTCGTTTTGGTTACGACTACCGACAGCCATCAGCCCCGCCGCGTCAATTTGACCGTGCTGTAAGCCAAAGGCTGACAGTAAAGCAGATTGGATGCCGGGCACCTGTACGGCTGTGAGGTGCGATCGCATCTCCCCCAGCCGCTTCAAATAAGTCTCTACGTCCGCCAGCGTGCCATCTTTATCAAACAACACCGCCCGGATATTTTCAAAGGTCTGATGCTGACATCTGATAGTGGCCATTTGGACTGTTCTGACGGTACTGAACAGAATAAAGAGCAAAAAAGGGAAAAGCAAACACGCCTTTCCCTTTAGATTAATTGGGGATATTAATTTGAGCCTATGCCCAATCTGTCCACTCGCGAGGTGTTACTCCACGGTCGCCAGCTCTTCTTCTACGACGTAGTCGGCTTCGTCGCCTGCGTCTGCCGCTTCTCCCATCGCTTTTTGTCTGAGCTGTTCGCGATAGCGCTCAGCCATTTCTTCAGCCTTTTCGTAAACCAGCTCAGGATTTTTCACCATGTCACCCGGTTCGGGCTCAAGCTGCTTAGTAGACAATGAAATCCGACCGCGCTCTGCATCCAGGTCGATAATCATCACCTTAATCTCATCATTTACATTGAGTACCGAATTGGGCGTATCAATGTGATCGTGAGAAATTTCGGAAATATGAAGCAAGCCGCTAACGCCGCCAATATCAATAAACGCGCCGTATGGCTTCAGGCCACGAACCGTACCAATAACGACTTCGCTGACCTGAAGGCCGTTCATCTTCCGTTCGACTAGCGCCCGGCGATGGCTCAAGACCAGCCGGTTACGCTCTTCATCTACTTCCAAAAACTTTAGCGGCAGCTCTTCGCCCACCAAATCTTCCTTGGGCTTGCGAGTACTGATATGAGAGCCCGGGATAAACCCGCGCAATCCTTCAATTCGAACCAGCGCGCCCCCTCGATTGGTGGCAAAAACAATCGAGCGCACAGTAGCATCTTCCTGCTGGAGCTGACGTACGCGCTCCCATGCCCGCATGTACTCGATTCTACGAATGGACAGCGTGAGCTGCCCGTCTTCATTATCGTCAGTCAGAATGAAGAATTCGCGCGTTTCGTTGGACTGTAAAACCTCTTCAGCGCCTTCAACCCGGTTGATAGACATCTCCTGGATAGGGAGATACGCTGCCGTCTTAGCGCCAATATCAATTAGGGCTCCCCGAGGTTCGATACTGAATACCGTGCCAGGCACAATATCGCCAGGGTTGAAGTTGTAGTCGTATTGGTCTAATAGGGCAGCAAAGTCCTCATGAGTAAAACCAATATCAGTGCTTTGAGTATCCGGGTTGGCCATGCTTGATGTTTCCTACAGTTTTTCTCCGCGAACGAGTGAACACCTCGCGAGCACACAGTTCTTAAAGGCAGGTATCTGCTAAGAGCGCGCGCGCACCGCTAGTAAAATCTTACTAAATTTTAATTGGGAAAGGGCTTCAGCAGCCTTTGAGGTCTCTGGTCACAAGGATATTAATTGTAGATCAAGAAGCATACAAAAGTCACTTTATTATTGAGCGCTTTGTCGACTGCCCAAATTTCTGGCGCTGGATGGATTGCTCGGCAGCCCTGGGTTGAGACTTCCCTATGCTTTGACAGAAGCGAGGCGTCCTTCCCCTGGCTGAGCAGATATGTCTGATTGCTCTGAAGTCAGAGGATTTGAGTGGTCATCAGCAGGGCGATCGCTGGTTTCTTTCAGATGGCTCAGCGCTTCGGTAAAGTCGCGAATTCCCTGAAACTGTCGGTACACAGAAGCAAACCTGACGTAGGAAACTTCACTGACCCGGCGCAGCCTCGCCAATACGCGCTCCCCAATATCCTCGCTGGTCACTTCCCGGACAGATTGCTGCTGCAACTCGGCCTCAATTTCATCCACAATAATTTCCATCATATGGCCGCTGACAGCGGTTTTCTCACAGGCAGTTACAATCCCCCGCAGCAGCTTCGAACGATCAAATGACTCGCGATCGCCTCCTCGCTTGATCACTGTAATCGGCACATATTCGATGCGCTCATAGGTAGTAAACCGTCGTTCGCAGTTAAGACACTCTCGGCGACGGCGAATGCTGCGATCCAACTCAGCAGATCGAGATTCTAAAACGCGATTGTTAGGATGCTGGCAGAAGGGACACTGCATAAAATCGGCCTCCAAAAGACCTCTCAATATAGAAAGCCGTTGAGCAGCCGTTATTAGCCAACGGACGTCGCAGTCGCTACCTGTGACCTGATGATATTTCTATAAGCAACGTTACGGTAAAACGAGCCGTAAAACCTATCTGTCGAAAAATAGGGAAAAACAAAAGCCCAGGTCATCGTTCAAGATGGCACCGGGCTCTTTCTATCGGTCTCTATAGCTGGTTAAGCTCAGCTTGCCCAGACAACTTAGTCCTTCGTAATTTTGGGCGGTTCGCGGAAAGCGATCGCAAAAAACAAAGTTCCGATAATGCAGGCAAAAATCAAAATGTAAGCGACAGCTTCCATAACTCATCCCCAATGAATAACAGCGTTGTCTTCAGTTTAGACGCTTTGACTGGATCTTCAACCGATTGTTTAGATCGAACCCTAAGAAAGTCAAAGCGCCTGGTGCCTAGCCTCTGTTTGCAGTCTTAGTCGAGAGGTCACCCACTTTTTGGAAGTAGCCCCACTCAACCTGCTCAGGCGACAGGTCGGGGTCAACACCCGCAAACACGTCTCTAAACAGCGTCCGAGCCCCGTGCCAGATATGGCCGAAGAAGAACAGCAGTGCGAACACAGCATGTCCATAGGTAAACCAGCCACGCGGACTTGAACGGAAGACCCCATCAGAATCCAACGTCTTACGGTCGAATTCAAAAGGTTCGCCCAGCTGAGACTTGCGTGCATAGCGCTTGACCGCTGCCGCATCCTCAATGTGCTGACCGTCCAACTCACCGCCGTAGAAGTCAACCACAACGCCTGTCTGCTCAAAGCTGTACTTTGATTCAGCCCGACGGAAGGGAATATCGGCGCGCAGAACGTTGTCTCTATCTGTTAAGACCACTGGGAAGGTCTCAAAGAAGTTCGGCAAACGACGAACCGATAGCTCTCGGCCCTCACCATCGTGGAACACCGGATGTCCCAACCAGGCAGTGGCGATACCATCGCCGGAGTCCATCGGCCCTACGCGAAATAGGCCGCCTTTAGCGGGGCTGTTACCCACATAGTCATAGAAAGCCAGCTTCTCTGGCACAGCGGAGTAAGCTTCTTCAAGAGAAGCGCCCCTAGCCACCGAGCTTTGTACGCGGCGGTCAATTTCCTCTGCGAAGTAGCTGCCGTCCCACTGATAGCGGGTAGGGCCAAATAGCTCAATCGGCGTCGTCGCAGAGCCGTACCACATCGTGCCCGCCACGATAAAGGCTGCAAAGAACACAGCCGCAATCGAGCTGGACAAGACGGTTTCAATATTACCCATGCGCAGAGCCTTATACAGACGCTGTGGCGGTCTGACCGTCAGGTGAAAGAGACCAGCAATAATGCCAACAATGCCAGCTGCAATATGGTGGGCGACGACCCCACCCGGATTAAAGGGATTAAAGCCCGCTGGGCCCCATTCTGGTGCAACTCCCTGGACATGACCTGTCAGTCCGTAGGGATCAGAAACCCACATTCCCGGCCCCCATAGGCCAGTCAGGTGAAAGGCTCCAAAGCCAAAGCACAGTAAACCCGATAAAAATAGATGAATGCCAAACATTTTTGGCAAATCCAATGCAGGTTCACCAGTTCGTGGATCGCGAAACAGCTCTAAATCCCAATAGACCCAGTGCCAGCAGGCCGCCAAAAACAGTAGACCCGATAGAACGATATGCGCGAGTGCCACGCCTTCAAACGACCAAAAGCCGGGATTGACGCCGGTTGCTCCGGTCACATCCCAACCACCCCACGACCCCGTCACACCCAGACGAGTCATAAAGGGCAATACGAACATGCCCTGTCGCCACATCGGGTTGAGTACAGGATCGCTCGGATCAAAAGTGGCCAGTTCGAACAGGGCCATAGACCCTGCCCAGCCTGCCACCAGCGCCGTATGCATCAAGTGTACAGAAATCAGTCGACCCGGATCGTTCAGGACAACAGTATGTACTCGGTACCAAGGTAGACCCATTGACTACGCTCCTCCTTGTTTTGCTTTTGTTTTTTCGAAAATTGTGTATCGCCACTCAGGTCTGCTAATTGTGAAAAATTGGCCAAAAACTGAGCTTTGTAAAGCGAAAGCCTCATCCATCAAAATTTGACGTCTCATAAAAAGACTTCAGATATTAATAAGGCTACCAGATATAGAACCTCTCCAAACCTAGTAAGACCTGATATGTAGGCCCTACGCTTCCTAACCCTTTTGCACTTGACAGGGGAAATAGCGCCCGTTCTGCCATGTTTGCTCGCAAAAGTGTAAAAATGAAGGTGTATAAAGAAGTGTAACTAGTTACTAACATCAAGCGCAAGCAAAATCGCCTCCTTAAATGTCGTTGGAAGGTCGTTGGGTCGTTGAGAACCTAGATACCCGCTTTGTGGCCATGCTATAAGTTCTTTGCAAGACCCTGCCAGAGATGAACTATGCGGTCTGCTGCCCGCCTGAGAGAGGGCTGCGATCGCCCGAAAACCCAAATAGAACACAGACCATGGCTCGTATTAAGTTTGTTAAAGAAAATAAGGAAGTCGAAGCTGCCGTCGGCTCCAACTTGAGATTTAAAGCTCAAGAAAACAATATTGATATCTATACATTCATGGGGAAGCTTACCCAGTGCGGTGGATATGGGCAGTGCGGTACCTGTGTCGTCGATATTCTTGAAGGGACTGAGAACCTGTCTCCTCGCACTGCCGTAGAGGAGAAAATGCTGCGTAAGCGCCCCTCTAGCTGTCGGCTGGCTTGCCAAACGACGATTCAGGGGCCTGTGAGCGTTGAGACCAAGCCAGACAAAAAAGCGAGCTTGAAAAAGGCCAAAGCAGAAGCAGCTAGGAAGGCTGCTGTGCCTGAAGCTAGCGAGCCCGACACTCATGAACCGGTTTCGGCGGCGGCTGAATAGAGTCGCTACCGCCGTAGAATCGACTGGCCGAGCCCTCTGAGGCTGAGACAGCGCCGGAATGATATGCTAAAGCTATAGAAGTTATTGAATATTCAGGAGAAAGGTAAGCTCTTATGGAAACCAACAAATTAGGGTTTGTCGCCAGCGTCTTGTTCGTTTTCGTCCCAACCGTATTTTTGCTCATTCTTTATATCCAAACGGCTAGCAAGAAAACAGGCACCTGAAGACCTTCATTCGTTCATGTTTGTGCTTCATTCGTTCATGTTTTTGTAAGTAGCCACCGCTGACGGGGAGATCCGGTTGAGGTATCGGAAAATCCAGTACTTGAAAACCGTATCTAAAATAACGGGAAAGGTGGCAATAAACAAAAAGATAAAGTTTCGATTGGCAGGTAACCCGAGGTGATTTGCCATCCCTTCTAACAAAACTTCCCAGCCGTGGGGAGAGTGAAAGCCAACGAAGGTATCTGTAAAGAGGATGATGATAAAAGCCTTGGCGCTGTCGCTGAGGCCATAGACAATTTCGTCAATAAAGGCTTTGAGCGTGGCTACCTTTTCTTTGTAGCGAGTAAGTAGCAGCGAAAAGGTTAGAACAGCAATAATATCGGCAAAGACGTTCTCGACTGCGTCAGCGCTGCGCTGTTGGTACTCTTCCTCAATCTCGAATGCCTTCTGCCTGACTCGATTTTCAATCTCTTGCTCGCCTATCTCAGGTGCTTTTCCAATGAGCACCTCAAAGCGAAAGCGCTCTTCGTATTGCTGTAGCTCGTGAAGGGCATCTTCTTCCATTTCCTCGTTGAGAAACACGTCTGCCTGAGTCGTGTCGCGGCCATACTCTACAATCGGCCCCACGACAAAGTTCTTGCTGAGATATTGAGCGAGAAGGGGAATAACGACAAGCTGTAATACGAAGGTAATAGCGATTGTCGTTTGAGTTTTTGAGTTGCGGAAGTTACGGACGACTTCGACTTCTGCATCGGGATCGAGATCTTGCTTAATGCGATCAACTGTACGCAAGATGGAACGAGGTAGTACGCTACTACCGCCGCTTAAGCCTTCATTGGAGTTTGCCTCCTTCGGGTTGCCAGATAGAGGGACTGCCGGTAGCGCACCGTTTGAAGGCTCTGATATACCAGCTAGAGGTCTCGCCTGTATCTGGTTGAGTGCAAAAATCGAAGGCTTCTCGTAGCGCTCTATAACCTCGTCAATTAGCCGTAATTTGTTAAAGAAAGCAGCCGGCCCATTGATCTGATCTAAGGGAAGGTCTGCTGGTAGACGATTAGTCAACGGGCCGGTCAGCGATCCCATGCTAGAGATCTGGTACACCGAACTGCTGGTTCTAAACTCGGCCATCCGCCTTTTGATGATGCTGAGGTATCTCTTCAGATCTTTTTGCAGCAGCCGGTAAGAGCTACGGCTATAGCCGCCGTAGCTTTCAGAAATTGGATTGCCGTCGAAGTGATTGTCTTCGATCTGGCGAATTCTGAGGGCCGCTTCGTAAGCCTGATCAAGGGCTCGATCCGGTGTCTTAGAAAACCACTGTCGAAGCTTGCCAAATGGCCCAAGCCACTGCGAAGAGTTTGTCATTGCTTAACTGACGCCGCAAACTGAAAAAGTAGGTCACTCTATCTTACGAGGGCGATCACCTATCTTTGGGCACTTCCAAAAAATAATCCTTCAGATTAGGACTGACTGAGTGTCTGTCAATTCAGTCGCCATTTAATCAGGCTGCTGCCTATTTTTGACAATACTGTTCCCAAATGAGCTTTTGCTCCACGGGTTGGGGCTCTCCTGGATTTGTGGTGCGCTCGTCCATAAAGTAAACCTGTAAATTTTGGAGCGGATGCCCTTTCTGGGCGCTCTGTCGACAGAGATAGTTGCCATAGTCTGGAAAAACTTTTTGGCCGACGTGTCGGTTGAGGTTGATGTAAAAGGTGCGCCATTGCATATTTTTGTAGAACTGAGCGCGATCGCCCAAACTGGGCTTGTCGAACGCGATCGCCCGCTCAGGCCGGAATACGTCAATTTTATCTGTGGCGCTGCTATCTGGAGTGCCCGTCACCACGTGCCAGCCATCATCCTTTGGTGGCCCTGGTGCGAAAATGCTCCAAGACTGGTCGAGCCGCGTGACCTCGCTCAGCCAATCTATATGCTGGGCAGTACGGCTATTAGTAACCCGGCGAATGAGACTGACAGCAGGCTGTGAGCTATCGACAAAGCTCCGGTGGTTGACGACCCCCCGTAGGTTCCACAGGAAAGTAAGCGCTATCAGTAAAAGCGCTATCGCGTTTAGCCAGCCAGGATTTTTGACAACGAGCGGCGTGAACTTGAAGGGGCGGGTGAAGCGGCCTGCTATTTTGCGATGGGTGGCTATCCATTCGTAAATCCGGGTGCCGACGGCCATAATTGGTTGCCAGCGGAGTACAGGAGCCAGAAAACAAAAGACAGGAGACAGGCTGACGACGTAGGCAATGCCCTCGAATTTGTAATGGTGCCGCCCTTTCCAGTCAACAATGACCCAGGAGTTTTGAGTTTCCATCGCTTGGTTTATTTCTGGAATGCTCTGGGCGGTCGCGAGGGGTGTGTGCGGCAGGACTAAGAGCATCCGAATCAAATGCACTACTTTTTTGCAGAACCCACAATCGGCGTCGTAAAAGATTCTCAGTCCTGACCGCTGGGGCCCGTATACTTGCTTGCTGATTGCCTCCCATGCCGAGGTCGGGATAAAAGCGAGCCAGGTAAAAATGCTTAGAAATGGAAAAATTCCCAGGTTGAGCGTCAGCCCAAATCCGGCGTGGAGGCTGATGAAAAGAACGACCGCCACCAGGCGACAAACATCGGTGCGCACGGGCGACCATATCAGCAGCGGGCCAACCCACTCCAGCACCAGCGTTACAAAAGTAAATACGGTTAGCAACGGCCCTAAGTTCAGCAACAGGTGACCCAGCGGCGTGACGTACTGGTCATAGCTGAGAGCGTAGTAAACCGCTGTCCCATCGGGCCACCAGGCAGCATTGGTAGTTTTAAAGACAGCTGAAAAGATATAGACAAAACACTGCTGAACCATTAGCGCTAGCGTGGCCCCAGACAGTATTCGTAAAGGAACCGGGCGAGTTGCCGTGTTCATGGCCCGATCTACAGAATAGGCAGCTCCCAGCGGTAAAAACATTGCCCAAAACATGGTCGCCCGCAAGACATCGTCGGCTGCAAAAATCAGCAGCGGATTGCGGTTTTGCACAGAAATCAGCAGTACCCAGGAGGCAATGGTCGCCACCCGGCTGTGATAGCCCACCAGCATCGCTAGGGCAAAAAGCGCCGCTATTAGAAAGAGCAGTCCCTCAAAGAGGGAAGAGCCGCTGAGCGCATGAATTGACCAATAGCCCGGTTTCAAAAGGCCGTCGTTGAGCACCGCCCGTGGCAGCACACCCGTATCGCTGTAGTGGGCGCTCAGGTCGCCGAGGCGCGTCCAGAGATCAGCCAGGATTACCAGTGCCAAACCCATTCTGAGCAGTGCCAGAGATCGCACATCCAGGCTATAGCGCTCTAGCCAGCCGTGCAGCGGATTGAACCATTGGCCTTTTCTCGGCTGAACAGAAGTCATAGCTAATGTCTGAAAGGGTTGAGATAAAAATTTGAACAGAGGAAGGCGAACTAGCTTTCGTAACTAGGGCGGCTGCGACCGCGCCGGGGCCGCAGGATAGCTTTGCCCAGTTCGCCTAGCGCACGGCGACCCACCTTAAACTGATGGCGGCGAGTCGGCATCCGAAAAATGTACACGCCGCGCCGACAGAGGGCCGCGAATCTGCCGCCCAGGGTAATGCCAAAGCTCCAGAGTCCGGCGTCACCGATCCCCAGCGTGACCATGTCTCCTAAATGCAGATAGTTAAAAGCTTTAGGCGGCTTGCCCCTGGTTATCGCCGCTAGATTGGCTGCGACTTTGCTCGCAGCCTGAAAAGCGGCTTGAGCGGTATCGGGCGCTGTTTTTTGCCGTGATCCCCTCACATCGGCGGTGTCCCCCAGCACGAATACGTTGTCGTAGTCTAAGAGTTGCAGCGATCGCCGCGTCAGCCGCTGCCCTCTATCGTTATGCTCGACCGATTGATTGCCCAACCAGGGACGAGGCTGAGTACCGACGGCCCAGAGCGTCAGATGACTAGGGAGTGATCTCTCCTCCTCCCCCATTTGCACTGTGACCGCATCAGCACTGACTGACGCTACGGATGTTTCGGTTAGAACGCTCACCTGCCTTCGAGCCAACGCCTTTTGGCCAATTCGTCTGAGCCCCTTTTCAAATGGCTTAAGAATGGTTGGGCCGCGCTCTATTAGAGTTATCTGCCCCCGCCTACCGAGATAATCAGACACCTTCCCTGCCAGTTCTATGCCACTAGCGCCGCCGCCGATGACGTTGATATAGATGGGTGTCTGGTCGCCCTGTTGAGGGTGAATCGCCTGTGCCTGCACGAGTTGCAAGAGACGCGCTTTCAGTCTCTGCGCATCTTCCAAAGAGCGAAAAGTCAGGCTGTGCTGATCGACTCCAGGAATATCTACCGGGCGGTTATCAGCGCCGGTTGCCAGGACTAAATAGTCGTAGGAAATGTCTTTGCCGCCAGTGATGGTGACGGTTTGGCGGTGCAAGTCTACTGCCTCCGCGCGAGTTTGCTGCCATGCAATATTGGTGCCGGCGATCAGGCTACTGTAGGTGGGCGCAATCTCCCACTCTTTGAGTTCGTCAGTAATCAGCTCATACATCATCGGCGTGAACAAAAACCGATCCTTCGGCTCAATCAGCGTGATGTGACTGTTGCGTAAATGGCGATACTTTTGCAGATACAGCGCGGTGTATAGTCCGCCAAATCCGCCCCCAACAATGCAGATGTGGGGGGCAGTGCGCCTGTGGGTAGCAGAACTTTGGAGCGGGCTCATTGCGTCTCTTCTAAAAGGGGCTTAAGTTGGCGGACAAGCTGCTCGGATCGCGCGGCTCTCCCTTCTGGTTTGAGATGATAATGCGTATCTGCAAATAAATCCGGCCTGGTCTGAATATTCAGGGTTTTATCATCGACCAGCAGGGGGGCAATTATACTCAGCTCATCTGCTGTTTGCTGCACGCTCTCGAGGGTGCGCGGGTCATTTACATCGCCGTAGACCCAGGGTATCGACAAAATCAGTTTGCCGCCTTTAGCTTCTACTTCTGCTTTGAACTGCTTGATGCGCTTGAGCGCATGAGGCGACACCGATTCTCTAATTTTTAACGGCCACCACGCGCCTTCTCTCTGCTTGGTTTCGGTGGGATCGCCTCTTTCTGTCAAAGGGCCGTCATAATAACCGGTTAGTCTCCCTTCTTCGCTCAGGTCTACAGCCGATTTCACCGTCCACCGCAGGGAGGGAATGCCTAGCTGAAAGGTCTCTAGCGCCAGTTGCTTGGCCGGAACGCCGCCAAGCCCCGGCTTGCCAATGGCCACCCCAAACAAGCCGGACTTGGGGCCATAGCCATCTTCATCAAGCAAAAGCAAATATTCAGGAATGAGCAACACCGTATCGCCAGGGTTTACCGTTTCCAAGACGCTAGGCAAAATCACGTCTAGGCCGACGGGGCCGTCAATGCCGAGGTTGACCACCGGCATACCTAATCCCTCAGAGAGCAGATCGGAGTTGATGGTGTAATGTGCGCCCGAGCCGCCAGTGATAATGAGCTTGGAGTCGGCAGTTTCAGCAGCGATCGCCACCTTATTCTCATACAGCCCTTTAAGCCAATGCGCCTCACCCCCCATATATACGTTGTAAACGTATCCGGCTCCCCAGGCGAGACCCGCGACCGCTACCCAGCTCAAAATTTTTGGAGGCTTCATTGCTCTGCCCTTCCCTCAGGTGTTTCTTCTAAAATTCAAAGTAAATAAAGTCGGCTGGAATATTGGCGGCGAGGAGAATGGTCAAACCCAGCAGCACCTTCGACATCCAGGGAGAAGTCAGCAACTCGTACTCACAAGCTCGCTCCTGCCAGACGGCAATGTGCTCCAGGAGCAAAAAGAGGATTGACAGCCCTAGCGCCACCCCTAGTACCAACCCTTCTGGCGAATTGAAAACACTCACTGCCTGCATAAAGTTCGCTGGAGAATAAGCCCAAGGCGTCACAATCGTTTGCAGCTTAGCCACTAGCCGCTCGCTGTTGGTCTCCATAAAGAAAAGACAGCCCAAAATCACCGCCCCAAAGGTCAGCGCCCAAGACACTACCTGAGGTCGCCGCACAAACTTATTGGTAAACCGGGCAAAAGGCCGTCCCGCATAGCGCAGCAATAGCAGCAGCGCCCCGTGATAAGCGCCCCAAATCATAAAGTTCCACGCGGCCCCATGCCAGAAGCCCGAGAGCGTAAAAGTAATGAACAGGAAAAAAGCCGCCCACTTCTTACGCCTGCCCATCAGCGGCAAAAACACATAGTCGCGAAACCAGGTACTCAGCGACACATGCCACCGCCGCCAAAATTCATTAATGCTTTGGGAAGTGTAAGGAGCCAAAAAGTTGATTGTCAGCTTAACCCCTACGATACGGGCGATGCCCACTGCCATGAAGCTATACCCGCCAAAGTCGAAATAAATTCGCAGTGTGAACAAGAACGCATAAAACCACACCAGCCAGGGATTCGTCGTTTCGCCCATGCCATCGGCGATATAGGGAGAAATATTGTCTGCCAGGACAAATTTCATGAACATGCCCATCGACAGCCACCGCATACCGATATCGAAATTGTCAGCAGTGAACTTGAACGTAAAGTTTTGAATTTGCGGTAGCAGCTTACTCCGTCGCTCAATCGGCCCAGCCACAATCTGTGGGAAAAAGGACACAAAGTTGATGTAGTCCAGCAGCTTAATAGGCTTTTTGCGGCGAGCGGTATATGAATCGACAACAAAGGCCACCATCTGGAAGGTATAGAAAGATACCCCCGGTGGAATGCTCCGGAAAATAGGCAATGGAAAACCCGCCTGCCAGTTGTCTGGGACAGGCACGGCCAACCCGATGAAGTCTTCAACAAAGAAGGTGAGGTACTTGAAATAGGCCAGCACCGCCACGTCAAAAATGATGATTGCAACGGCTATCAGTCGGGCCTGCCTGCCCTCCCGCCGCAGCATCAGGCTCACCATAAAGTAGTTAAACAGAATTTCAAAAAGAAACACTGCAAAACTGGTGCTGCTAGCATTGAGAAATAGCAGGAGAGAAAGGGCGGCAACTCCGACTGTGTCGAAGCGATCGCGCCACCAATCAAACGATTTGCCTACATAGCGCACCGTAAAAAACGGCACGCTCGTCAGCAAAAGCACCCACCAAAATGAAAATTCAGAGAAATTCAATGTCTTTGCTCTAACGCTATGGGCAAGGATACCCCTACGAATGATCTCAAACGCTTAACCGGTTGCTTTGAGCCGCCCGCTAGAGAGTAACGTCAAACTCTTCCACCATGTAGGCAGAAGCTTTCTCAATGCTGGGATAGTCCCAGAGCAGAGTGGAAGGGAGTTCGAGGTCGAGCCAGTCTTCTAAGTCACCGACTAGCGTGACAGCATCAATAGAATCTAGCCCGTAGCGAGTGAGGGGCTGCTTGACATCGATGGTGCCAGGATCAATCGAAAGCACCTCGGCAAGCTGATCAACCAGCCAGGTTTGAATGGCTTTAACAGAAGAAGTGGCTTCAGCGGAGCTGGAGTTCTGGAGCTGTTGCATGGGTTGTGGCCTCCTTTGTAGATGGGGTTGCAAGTTGGAATGGGACAATTGAGAACATTTTGTCTGCTGCGTGCAGCCGCAGAAGTTCTTGGGCTACATTTTCGGCGTATGCCTGAGGAGGAGCCGTCAGAGACAGCCGAAAATGGCAGAGCAAGCGGTGCAAGCTCAGAACTAGCCACTCACCTTTGGCAAAAAAATCGCCAAGGGCAGCACGCGCAGGCTGCTCGGGCGAGCGATTGTGCACCCACATGAGGATGCAGGCGATCGCCGCGTGCAGGTAGCAATACTGCTTAGCCAACTCAAAGCTTTCAAACGACTGGTCGTGACCATGCTCAAACGCCGACTGGGTAATCAGCTCATCTTGAGCGTTGATTTCTTCGAGAATCACCTGGGTCAGTTCCAGTACCTGAGCAAGCACGCCTTTGTCTAGGCTAGGATCGGTGGTATCCGCCTGGAGGGCTTCTAGCATCTCCAGGGTCGTTTCAACCCCCTGCATGACATCGTCTGCCCCTCGGCTAAACAGCTCTAGCTTTTCAGGCCGGAAAGCGGGCACCGGCTGATCGAGCGAAAAGCTTTGAGCCAGCCGCGACTTCAGCGCCGCTAGCTTTTCGGGTTTCCGCCTGCTTCGGGCCTTGGCGATCTGCCGCCGCTGTAAAATCAGAGCGTGCAGATTCACCACAGAACTGCCGTCGAACATACTGATGATGGCGCTATCTCTCAGCATTTTTTGAAATACGCCCGAGTCGTGCTCATCGCGCATGTAAAAGCGCGAACCCAACACGACAGAAGTATCTTTCATCACTTGCTCCAGCGTCACCGGAACAAAATACTTATCGACCGCTGACCACACGCTGAACTGCTCAGGAACGACGTGAAATCCTCGGGCCGCGCCGATGTTGACGCAGTCGCAAATCAGCATGTCGACAAAGGCGTTCGTCAGCGTCTGGCGCGCGTGCGGCATGTCAATCACGGTCTTGTTGTAAAGCTTGCGGTTGACTGCAAAATTGAGCGTGGTGCGCATGGCCGTATCGGCTGCGCCCTGAGAAAAAGCCGCGCAAAGTGCCCGAGTGATTTGGAAGCCTTCTAGCGCCAGCTCTAGGCCCTGTCCTTCTTTGCCAATGAGCGTCGTCTCGGGAATAAAGCAGTCGCTGAAGCCAATCCCGCTCATATCGGCAGCGCGGATGCCGTGGGTCTTGATCTTCGGCAAATTGTAATATTGGCTCGGATTTAGCTCGCTTTTATCCACCATGAAAAGCGACAGGCCGCGATTGGCGCTCTCGGGATCGGTACGTGCCAGCACGAACGTAATGCCAGAAATCGTGGCCCGATTGATCGGCCACTTTTCGCCATTGAGGACGTAGCCGCCCACTACTTTGTTTGCAGTGACGCCGCCGCCTACCAGGTCGCTGCCATGATTCCGTTCGGAGTATGACAAACACATGGCTACCTGATCCTGACGGATTAGCCGCGAGAGCTTTTCCTTTTGCGCATCGCTTCCAGCCATCCAGGTCAAAAACGACCAAAACAGGGTTGTAAAGGCAATCGACACGTTCAGATCCCGGCGAGCCAGCACCCGCACGAAGGCCACAAATTCCTCAAAGGAGGTAAATTTGCCGCCGCAGTCAGTTGGAACGTAGTAGTCCTGAAGTCCCCAGTTATAGAGCCAGGCAATTTCATCGTGGGGAAACTGCTCAGCCTCGTCGAGTTCAGCGGTGTGCTGAAAAGAGATGAGGCTATCGGCCTGGTTAGGATTTCCCAAAGCCTGCTCTAGCTGTTCTGCGAGTTCGTACTGCTTTAGCGTCATGAATGCTTCCCTTTCTGTATGCTTAATCAGTTTTTGTTGGACAGCTTTTGAACGAGAGACTCGACCTCGTTTTGCAGACTGCGGACTTTTTCGGTCAGTCTGGGATTTTCGCTCCAGTCTGCGAGGGTTTCGAGTTCGCCTGCCAAAAAACTGGCCTTGCACTTGCGCCGCTGAATTTTGCCGCTGGAGGTTTTAAGCACGTTGCCTGACTTGACCAGGGCCACTGCGTATACCTGTAGCTCATGGGCTTCCGAAATCGCCTGACGGATTTCGGCGATGAGTTCATCTGCCTCCAGGTTTTGCTGATGCTGGCGCTCGATTTCCTGGACGACGACAAGCTGCTCCTCGCCGTCTTCAATGATAGAAAAGCACGCGCCGTAGTCAGGTCGCATTTCAGGGGCAGTTTGCTGCACTGTCCACTCGATGTCTTGAGGGTAATGGTTGGTGCCACGAATGATGATCAAGTCTTTGATGCGGCCAGTGATATACAGTTCGCCGTCTTTGATAAAGCCCAGATCACCTGTGCGCAGGTAGCGAGTGGCTCCTTCTTGTGCGATCCGAGCTTCAAAGGTTTCGCGGGTGGCATCGGGCCGCTGCCAGTAGCCGTGAGCCACGCCTGGGTCGTTCACCCAAATCTCACCCGTTTCATCGGGGCCGCAGCGGGTCAGGGTATCGGGGCTGACGATAGCGACTTTGGTTTCACACAGCAAGGAACCGCAGCTCACGGCCTCTCTGATGTAGCTGCTGTCCGGTTTGGCTGCGACGATTTTGCCCTGCTCTAGCTCGCTCGCTTCTAGCTGTAGAATGACCGGTGCTTGACCGACAGGCGTCGCCGAAACCAACAGCGTCGCTTCAGCCAGACCGTAGGCAGGTGAGAAGCTTTCCCACTTGAAGCCACAGCCCTCGAACGCCTCGCAAAAATCGCGCATAACCCGAGGGTTGATCGGTTCGGCGGCGTTGCCTGCGCTCAGCCAGCCGCTGAGGTCTAGCCCTTCACGCTGGGCTGGTTTGATGCGGCGCACGCACAGATCGTAGGCGAAGTTGGGAGCCTGAGAGTGGGTCGCGCCGTATTTTTGGATGGCCTGTAGCCAGCGCAGGGGACGCTTTACAAAGGCTAGCGGAGCCATGATGTAGCAGGTCGCGCCGTTGTACAGCGGCTGCATTAGCCCTTCGACTAGGCCGTAGTCATGGAAGTAGGGCATCCAGGTGACGGTTGGCCCGGTAGCGCTGTAGCCGCAGCCGCGCTTGAGGTATTCGCAGTGGTGCAGCAGATTGTAGTGACTGAGCATCACCCCTTTGGGCGTGGAGGTGGAGCCGGAGGTGTACTGGAGATAGGCGAGGACATCTTTGTTGACTTCGGGATCTTTCCATTCTTTTGCCAGAGCCAAATCGACCGACTCGGTGTCAATCCAGCGCATGGTCTCAAGTTCAGGAAAGTCCATCCCCGACTCTTGAATCATTTCAATGATGCGGGCGTTGCTGAGGACAATGGTGGCTTCGGCGTCTTTGATAATTTCGCGCAGGCGGGGCAGGGTGCGCTTCATGCGGCCCGCGTCTGGCGGCGGGACGGGAATAGCAATCACGCCCGCGTACAGACTGCCGCAAAAGGCCGCGACCACTTCTACGCCCTGAGGGTAAAGCAAGAGCGCACGTTCACCTTTGGCCTGCTGCTGCTGGAGGAGGGCCGCGATCGCCCTTGCCGATTCATCTAGTTCAGCGTAGGTATAGGCAGCACCTTCTTTTTTGCCATCGACCAAAAACTGGTAGGCCAAATCGCTGGGCTGTTGACTGGCTCTGTACTGGAGCAGCTCGACGAGGGTAGAAAATGGGGTGGTACTCGGGTCGGTGACGTCCGGAATGCTTTTTGGTGGAGAATAAACCATTGCTGATACCGAAGATGAAGCAGGTGAAGTAGCCGCGCTAATTATGCCAGTCTCTACGGAAGAATACTGGCACATCTCCTCTGAGGTTAGACAGCGCCACCTGTGTTCTTTACGTAAAAATCAAGTTCTGACGTTGTCTCTATAAATAACTCAAAAGAAGTTGGCCGAATAAAACTGCCTTCATACTGGAGGTATGACAAAAATGGGCAGTGCTTCAGTGCTTTGTTAGGCACGTAGCTTTTTTAGATTTCCCAGGTGCGAAAGGGCTATAGCTTTTACGAGTGGTATGAGTGAGATTGTTTCGGTTTGGGAAATTCCGCTGCAAGTATCTTTTGATACTTTAAGTTGCTACTTTAATTGTCTTTCCGAAGATGAGCAGTCCAGGGCTAACCGTTTTCGCTTTGTGGATGATAAACGCCGGTTTGTCGTGTCGCGCGGTGTTCTTCGACATTTACTAGGCGGTCAGCTTGCGCAGGCGGCTGAGACCATTCAGTTTGGCTACGGCGATTACGGGAAGCCTTTTACAGGCCAAACCTGTGAGACGAACTGTCGTTTTCACTTCAATCTCTCTCACTCTGGAGAGCTGGCTCTGTGCGCCTTGAGCTATCGGCGCGTCGGTGTGGACATAGAGCAGGTGAAGCCAATCAAACGATTGGAGAGCATGATGGAGCGCTGTTTATCGGCTCGGGAGCTGGCTGAGGTGAGGGCTGAGGGGAGTGGCGATCGCGCCCGCAGTTTTCTTCAGCGCTGGACTTGTAAGGAAGCCTATCTCAAGGCAATTGGTTTGGGCTTAACCCAGTCAATGCGGGCAGTTGAAGTGCAGCTTGTACCACCTCGACTGATTCGTATCCCGATTGACAGTGAGATCGATTGGCGTTTGTACAGCCTGACTTTGCCCAATGATTATGTGGGGGCGCTGGTCGTTGCGGGTGAGGCCACGCTCAAGCGATGCCAGTGGCAGCACGAGCAGGCAGTTGGGCGTTGAATGAATCGACTAGCGCTCGACCACAATGACTGATTTTACGGGTCGCTGGATTGGGTTGCCTTCTGCGTCTAGGCGGCCTAGATACGTTTGCCCGTCGTAATAGAGCGAGGAGGAACTGCCGCCGTCCAGGTTGAGGAGCTGAACGGCACCTAGCGAACGGGCAAAGGCTGCGATCGCGGCCAGCGTCATTCCCGGTGCGTCCGGTCGCTGAGAGGCCATCAGGTGGAGAATTGAGCCATCTGACTTAAGCGCTATTGCACTGCGAGCATTCGGCTGCATACTGCCAATTGCATCGCGGCTCAGTTCGCCGTTTTCGTAGTCAGTAAAGCCTTCTTCAAAGCTGGTGTCTTCAGGCAATAGCTGCGGCCCTGCGCCCAGTAAGCTGACCAATGTGCAGCGATCAGCCGGGGGAGTACTCGGCACGTCGTGAGCGGCAATCTTGTATCGCATTTCACTTGTTTGTGTGGACGTGCGACATTGATAGGCTCGAAACTCTGAGCGATTGAGGATTTGGCCGAGGTACGAACTCAGGGCTGAATTTTCCATCAGTCGTTCGTTGTCAGCGGGGTCGCCCACAGTTTGACCTTGAATAACCAGATGAGAAGTTGTTTTGCCATTTTGCGGGTCGAAAAAGCCGCCGTTGATCACGGCCAGGGCATTTTCCTGCTGCGCAAAGGTTTCGACGGGGGTTAGCGCATCGGCGACAGCGATAGAGAGGCGCGTTCCAACAGGTAAGGTGACGACGTGAACAGTGGCTTGAGGGCGGTCGTAGGTTTGATAGTGCGGGGCTGCTATGGGCTGAGAATCGGTTGCTGCAATAGAGGCTCGCTCTGGCTCAGCAGTGGCCAATGGCGGGGTCAGTTTCCAGATGCTGAGGCAAGCGAGGAGGGCGATCGCCATCAACCCAAAGAATCGGTAGGTCTTTTTGAGCTTTGATAGCGGTTTAGAAGGCGATCGCTTATCCGGCTGCATTGCGTACTTTCTCGCTGTAATCTTTGGGGCGCATTTGGCGAAAGCCCTGGAAAGCGATCTGCCTGGCCCAATACGGTAAGTACGATAGCATCTGGCCGACCTGGGCCCTACTAGAAAGCGAACCAGCATTTTTTAGTTCGTCAATCAGGGCTCTCCCTCTGCGGGTTTCACCTTTTTCGATCAGGCGCATGGCCAGGACTTGTTTAAGGCCGCTGAGTTTGCTGAGACGGGCACGCTCCAGGTCGGGGCGTTGGGGAAAACGATAGCCTTCTAGACAAAAGGACTTAGCGGTCAGAAAGTGAATATCTTGCTTGAGGCTGGTCTGACCACCGTGGAAGCGGTATTCCATCAGTCGTTCGGGGATGAAATAGGCGATTTGATGGGCGATCGCACACCGCACTAACAGGTCAAAGTCCTCACAGCCGTCCGCTTCGAAGCGCATAAAATCGACGGCTTCTAAGCTGCTTTTGCGAAACAGCGACGAGCCGACCTGTAAGCTCTGGTGCAAAAAAGTCTCTGCCAGCAGATCGTCAATCACGCCGTCACCCAACTGATCCTTACCCCATTTGGCAGAGTTGGCAGCAGTGGCTTCTTCGTCACGCTGATTCTTGGCGTTGATAATCCAGTGATCGGAGCAGACAAAATCAACGTCTGGCTGAGCCTCAAGAACGGCAACCGTTTTTTCTAAAAAAGTGGGCGTCAGCGCGTCGTCGTCGTCAAACTTGATGAAGTATTCGCCCTGGGCGGCTTCGTAGCCTGAGCGCATGTTACGGCTGCGCTGAATATTTTGCGGATGGCGAATGTAGCGGATTCGGGGATCTGACCATCGCTGGACAATCTCAGCGGTGTGGTCAGGCGAAGCGTCGTCGCAAATCAGCAGCTCAAAGTGAGGGTAGGTCTGGCTTAGTACGCTTTCTACGGCATAGGGCAAAATGTCAGCGCGATTGTAGGTCGGGACGCAGACGCTGACTTTTGGCCGAAGGGAAGAATCGTTAGACACAAGGGAGAAAGGATGAAGTTTTCTGGAGCGATTGTCATTAGCGTATCGGCTAACTGATGAGACAATCCGGCACAGATGTAAATATTCTTCTTGGGTAGGCTAGATCCTATAAGAATATCTTGAAGATCGTTGGCTCGCGGTCGGCGAATATAAAAAAGCTGACATGATCAGTAGGGATAGCGTTTATTTAATGTCCTCCCTCTTACTAGCCTTGACCGGCATTTTTCTCTATGGCCGCAGATTCTGATATAGCGAAGGAAGGTGATCAGGCTTCCTCATACTTCCCCAGAGTTTCTGTGATTGTGCCTATCTACAATGGTGAGCAGGATTTGCCCGGACTCTTAAGCGGGCTGATGGGGCAGACTTATCCGGCAGCGCAGGTGGAGTATTTGCTGGTGGATAACGGGAGCAGCGATCGCACGCCTCAACTTCTCGCTGCCGCCGCTGCCGAGTTTGCCGCGAAAGGGCTTACTTTCAAAGCGCTCAGTGAACGCGAAATCCAGAGTGCTTACGCTGCTCGAAATACAGGCATCCGTGCGGCCACGGGCGAGTTTTTGGCTTTTACCGATGCTGACTGCTACCCTCAGCCAAACTGGCTAGTGAACTTGATTAGACCTTTTCAAACGGCGGAAATTGGCTTGGTCGCGGGAGAAATTGCGGCGCTACCAGGCCAAACTTGGCTAGAGCATTATGCTGAGCGCAAGCACATCATGAGCCAAAAAGACACGCTGGCCCACGGCTTTTGTCCCTATGGCCAAACTGCCAATTTGGGGGTGCGTCTAAAAGTGCTGGAGCAGGTTGGCCTGTTTCGCCCCTACCTGACGACCGGCGGCGATGCGGATATTTGCTGGCGGATACAGCGAGAAGGTCAATCAAAAGTAGGAGCCTGGAAAATTCACTACGCAACCGACGCCGTCATTCGGCACCGGCACCGGCAAACTTTGGCAGCTTTGTACAGTCAGTGGCATCGCTACGGCACATCGAACCGCTATTTGCATGAACTACACGGGGTGAATTTGGCCGGGCCGCTGCCTCAGAAGGAGCGGAATCGCAGCCTGTTACGGTGGGCGCTCAAGGAGCTACCGCTGGCCGCTGCTAAGTTTGTTTTTGCGCAGGGGCCAGCGATTGATATGGTGGTGACTCCTTTGGATATTTACTGTGGGCGGGCTCGCGATCGCGGCCAAAAAGAAGCGCGCCTTCCAGCAGAAGCGCGTCAAAAAGTTGCTCTCCCGGTGCTTCATCCAACCGCTGAATAATCTACAGATGTAAATACAACGACCATGAATATTTTGATGCTCTCGGCGACGTT
>JBBQAC010000036.1:0-22931 GCA_038315915.1 Phormidesmidales cyanobacterium | reverse complement strand
ACCGACAGAATTAGCTCGTCGCCTGATTCTTCATAAGATTCGACATCCACACCCGACAGCCCCAGAAGTTCGGTTAGTAAGGGAACCATGGCTCAACGGTATCGTAACTACTACATCAGCATACTCATTCCTGGAGAGCCTGATGGATTTACCCGGCTGCGTTAGTCAAGGGACAACGGTTGAAGCAGCGGTTGAGGCGTTAGCACCCGCTCAAGCAGAATGGATCAAAACTGCCTATGAGCAAGGCGATATGATTCCTTTGCCCTCTACCAAAACAACGTACAGCGGCAAGGCCCTGGTGAACATGCCACCGACCCTGCACCGCCGACTCGCAGACAGCGCCAGACGCGAGGGCGTCAGCCTGAATCAATACATCGTCACCCTGCTCAGCCAGCAAAATGCCTTTGGCGAACTGAGCGCTATTCAAGCCAAACTAGACGACATTCAGCAGCAGCTAACTCGCAAAGAGTCTATCGCCTTTCCGAGCGAGAAGAGAGCCGCGCAAGCCAAAGTCATCAGAGAATTAAACGACTGATATCTTCACGCATCAGGCGGTAACGGGCAGCTCTGACTTCAGGAATGAGCGAATTATCTGCAAATAGCTTTCGGCGTCTTCCAGCATGGGGAAGTGCGCGGTGTTGGGCATCAGCACGTACTGCATTTGCTCGCTCATGTCAGCGGCTTCGCGGCCTAGCTTAGCAGGGGTAATTTTGTCATATTCACCCGAAACCATCAGAGACGGCACTTTCAGGTTTGAAAAAGCTACCGGCATGACTTCAGTGGCATGTTTGCTGACTGCGGATTTCAATGTCCCCATAGAAGTAGGGCCGTCGGCCATTAAGAAGTCGTTGAGAAAGGCTTTCTTCTCGCCCGGTGGAATCGATCCTTTTAAGAAACGGGACATAAACATTTGCGGGGCCAGCGGAATCTGGCCGAGCCACTTGGGCCTGAAGGCGACGACGTAGCCACCGAAGAGATAAAACGCTTCAAAGGCCCATTTTTGGTAGGGGAAGCTGCCGTTACAGGTGAAAATGGCTTTCTTCACCCGCTCTGGGTAGCGATCTAAAAAGTACAGGGCCGCTGTGCCGCCTAAGGAGTGCGCGTTCATGTAGACGGGCTGAGTGAGGTTCAAGGCGTCTAGCAAGCCTAGCAAGTCTTCGGCAAAGCTTTCCAGGGAGCTGAGAGCAGGATCGCTGGCCATTTTTTCGGGGGAGGCGGGTTGCGATCGCCCAAATCCCCGCATGTCATACAGCAAACAATCGTACTCGCCCTTTAGCGCCTCAGCCGTCGATTGCCAGTAGCGAGCTGACCCTGCCCAGCCGTGCAAAAAAACCATCACCGGCTTTTCATAGTTACCGGGATGGTCTTGGCTCGAAATCCATTCGTAATAATGGTCAACGCCGTTAACGCTAACGTGAGGCATTGTGCAGCTTCTCTTTACTTAACTAGGTTAGATATACACCTTACGCCGATTCAGGTTCAGGCAGCGAAGAAGGGTGCAGCAGCAGCTCAGCGGTTGAGCGATTCTCCACCATCTCGCGGGTCAGGACGCAGTGCTTAACATCTTCTCGCGATGGCAGCTCGTACATCACATCCAGCATGATTTCTTCGATGATGCTGCGCAGGGCACGAGCGCCAGTTTTGCGTTTGAAGGCTTCTTTGGCGATCGCTCGAATCGCCTCCGGCTTAAACTCCAACTCCACGTTATCCATCCGCATCAGCTTTTTGAACTGCTTCACCAACGCATTCTTTGGCTCCGTCAAAATCGAAACTAGCGTTTCCTCATCCAGCGGCTCCACAATCGAAATCGCCGGAATCCGCCCAATGAATTCAGGAATCATGCCAAACTTGACGATGTCGTCGGCCACTAGATGCTTTAGCGTTAGCGCCGACTTCTTTTCACTGCTCGCATCCTGACCAGGCTGTACAAAACCCATCGATTTTTTACCGATGCGCTGCTCCACAATTTTATCGAGGCCAACAAAAGCGCCCCCGCATACAAACAAAATATTGCTCGTATCGATTTGAATACAGTCCTGATACGGATGCTTGCGTCCGCCCTGCGGCGGCACATTGGCCACCGTTCCCTCTAGCATTTTCAACAGCGCCTGCTGCACGCCTTCGCCCGATACATCGCGGGTAATCGACGGATTCTCACTCTTGCGGGCAATCTTATCAATCTCATCGATGTAAATAATGCCACGCTGAGCCTCCTCTACATCGAGGTCAGCCACCTGTAACAGCCGCAACAAGATGTTTTCCACGTCTTCGCCGACATAGCCTGCTTCTGTCAGCGTCGTCGCATCGGCAACGGCAAATGGCACTTCCAAAATCGTGGCCAGCGTTTGAGCGAGCAAAGTCTTACCGCAGCCCGTCGGGCCAATCAGCAGGATATTAGACTTTTGCAGCTCAATATCCTCGTCCTCGCTTTCAGATGCTTCAGACTGGACGAAGCTCAAGCGCTTGTAGTGGTTGTACACCGCTACTGACAGTACTTTCTTAGCCTCGTCCTGACCGATCACATGCTCATCCAGGTAAGCCTTAATCTCACGGGGCTTTGGGATCTGGTTGAGCGTGATGGGCGAAGGAGACTTCCGCCGGCGCTCTGGCATCTGATCGCGACGGGAGGCCGGAGCAGCTACCGAAGAATTAGAGTCAAACAGCTCCTCATCTAAGATCTCATTGCACAGGTCAACGCACTCATCGCACACGTAGACCCCTGGCCCAGCGATCAGCTTACGCACCTGCTCTTGCGACTTGCCGCAAAAAGAGCATTTTAAATGGGAGTCGTATTTAGACATATCTACCCTATCGCAGTCAGCTTAGTATCAGAGAGCATTTGCCGGGTTACCACCTGATCAATCAGACCGTATCCCTTCGCTTCCTCAGCAGACATAAAGAAATCTCGCTCAGTATCCGCCTCAATTCGAGCCAGATCTTGGCCGGTGTGCCCGGCCAGCATTTCATTCAAACGCTTCTTCAGGTATAAGATTTCCCGTGCCTGAATCTCAATATCCGCAGACTGTCCTTGAGCGCCGCCCGATGGCTGGTGGATCATAATCCTGGAGCTAGGTAAAGACATCCGCTTGCCCGGAGCCCCGCCCGCAAGCAAAAACGCGCCCATGCTGGCTGCTAAGCCAAAGCAGATAGTCACCACGTCCGGGCGAATCTGCTGCATAGTGTCATAAATTGCCATGCCCGCTGTCACCGAACCACCCGGCGAATTAATGTATAGCTGCACATCCTTTTCAGGGTCTTCAGCATCTAAAAATAGGAGCTGAGCCACGATAGAATCGGCGACCTCATCCATCACGGGCGTACCCAAAAAGATAATGCGCTCTCGCAGTAGCCGCGAGTAAATATCGAAGGCCCGCTCGCCTCGACCAGACTGCTCAACCACCATCGGTACCGCATTCTGAGCGGGGAGGGCCATTGATGAAAAGGTTGCTTGCTGACGAATCTCAAAAGGACTCGCCAGGGAAGTCATCGGCTCACGCCTACGATTCGATGTATCCATAAAATGAAGCAGTTGCCATATACGTGCTTAATGTACCGCATCCCAACCCCCTATGAAGTTAAAGGCGCGATACCACTCTAGCGAATCAGCCTGTTTTCGACATTTTTCAAAGCCGCGATGTCACTCAGTCATTTGCGAAGCGGCTGACTATTAGAATTTGCGTCCAGCCTATTCGTCGTCTTCGACGACTTCAGCTTTCACCGTGAGCACTGCTTCATAATCTGGTATTTCGTTGGACGTTTCTGCCTGTTCAGGTTCCTCACTGAGGTCTTCAGCGGGCGCTAGTGTCCCTTCGGGTACCCTTTCAATCGTTGAATTTTCCTTTAGCCAGGCCAAAATCTTTTCTTTCAGCAGATCCTCATTCACGACTTCATTAAGCCGTTCAGGGTCGACCTGAGTAGGGTCCTCTACTTCGGTCATCATTTCTTCGGTTCGGGCCTTGACTTCCTCGTCCTCAACGGCGATCGCCTCTAATTTAGCAATCTCCCCCAATGCTAGCGTCCGGCGCAGGCGCTCAATCGCCTCAGGACGGGCATTGCTGCGCATCCCTTCAAGCAAATCCTTCGTCAAAAACTTACTCAGGTCAATTCCCTGCCGACTCAACTGCATTGCTGTCTGAGTCACAATAAAGTCAACTTCACGCTTCACCAGCGTATCTGGAATTTCTACCTCAATATGCTTGACGAGTTCATCAAGCAGGGCCTGCTCAATATTGCTGTCGGTCGCATCGGTCGCTTCTTTTTCATAGCGTTCTTCGAGCGACTTGCGCAGCTCTTCTAAGGTCTCAAATTCACTGACTTCTTCAGCAAAGTCATCGTCAATATCGGGCAGCTCTTTTTCTTTAAGCTCTTTCAAGGTGATGGCAAACGTTGCTGGCTTACCAGCTAGCTCAGCTTGAGGATAGTCTTCAGGGAAGGTTACTTCTACTTCTTTGACTTCCTCCAGTGCCATGCCGACAATCCCTTCGACAAATCCAGGAATAAAGCGGCCTTCTTTAATTTCGACCTGGAAGTCTTCAGCGCTGCCGCCTTCAAATTCCTCTACCTCACCCGCTTCATTCTCAGCCTTGCCGACAAAATCAACCACGGCGACATCGCCCTCTTGCGCGACTCTATCTTCTACCGGTACCAGCGTCGCCAGGTTATCTCGGTAGCCTTCTAACGTCTCCTCTACCCGGCCTTCAACGGCCTTTATTTCTTCTGCCTTGACCGACAGTCCTTTGTACTCGCTCAGCGTCACTCGGGGCGGGACATCGACAGAAGCCGATACGATCAAAGGCTCACCTGGGCTATAGTCTCCCAGCAGCTTTTCAAAGTCTGAGCGCAACTGATAGTTACCAAGCGCATCAATTTCTTCCTGCTTGACCGCCTGATCAATTACCTTTTGCAGCATGTCTTCCAGGGCAGCCGCTTTTATTTGTAGCGTGCCAACGCGCTGAATCAAGATTTGGCGGGGCACTTTGCCCTTACGAAACCCAGGAATATTAGCCGACTTCATATAGTCCCGCAGAACTTTTTCGTAGCTCTGCTTGGTCAGCTCGGCGGGAACTTCTATTTCCAGCCCGACTTGGCTATCGGGTAATTTTTCCTGGGTAACTTTCATTGACAAATACTTTGGGTGGTACTGATAAGCCCGATAACGATACGGCTATACCGCTGAGCACGAACGAGCGAATGGGAGGTAAGGCTACCTGCTTCAACAAGTAAGCGCAGCCAACTTATTGATCGCAGTTAGATATCATACACCTCATTATATTGATTCCACATAAACTTCAAGCAGCTACCTTTACCCCGGAGCAATTTTGATGTGGCTGTCAATACACCCACATCAGGACAGCTAACGATAGATTAAGGCGCTGTGTGACTTAGGGTATAGTGGTCACAGCGGCTGTGCTCCCACTAAGAGCGAAAACAGGCCGAGAGCGAAAACAGGCCAAAGCTTTAGAAAGAGTCCACTTTCAACGTCCCTACCTGAACAGGAGGATATTTGCTTGCTCGATTCCTATAACGTCGCCATCCTCGGGGCAACTGGCGCAGTCGGGACTGAACTGCTACAGCTACTTGAAGCGCGCGATTTCCCAATCAAATCTTTGAAGCTGCTGGCTTCTCCCCGTTCGGCAGGTAGCCAAATTGAGTTTAAAGGGCGATCGCTCACCGTCGAAGCAGTTAGCGAAGCGGCTTTTGAAGGCATGGACATCGTGCTGGCCTCCGCTGGTGGCTCAACCTCAAAGCGTTGGGCTCAGGCAATCGTCGATGCTGGCGCACTGATGATTGACAATTCCAGCGCTTTCAGAATGGATGACTCAGTGCCGCTAGTCGTGCCAGAGGTGAATCCTGAGGCCGCTGAGGCGCATCGGGGCATCATCGCTAATCCCAACTGCACCACCATTTTGATGAGCGTAGCCCTGTGGCCACTCCATCAGATTCAGCCGATTCGCCGGGTGGTCGTCGCCACCTACCAATCTGCCAGTGGAGCAGGCGCTAGAGCGATGGCAGAAGTTAAGCAACAGGCACAGGCGATCCTGGCAGGCGAGGAGCCGCCAACCGAAAGCTTTCCGTATCCGCTCGCCTTTAACCTGTTTCCTCACAACAGCCCTTTGAATGAGCAGGGCTATTGCGAAGAGGAAATGAAAATGGTGAATGAAACGCGCAAGATCTTCGGCGAGCCAGCGCTGAGGCTGTCGGCGACCTGCATTCGAGTGCCGGTTCTACGGGCGCATTCAGAGAGTATAAATTTGGAGTTTGAGCAGCCCTTCGCAGTAGAGAAAGCCCGCGAGGTGATTGAAAGCTCAGCGGGTGTCAAGCTAGTAGAAGATTGGCAGGCAAACTACTTTCCGATGCCGATAGATGCCAGCGGTCAAGATGACGTATTGGTCGGTCGCATCCGTCAGGATTTGTCCCATCCTTGCGGGCTAGAGCTGTGGCTTTGCGGCGATCAAATTCGCAAAGGCGCAGCGCTCAACGCCGTGCAAATTGCCGAGTTAGTAGTAGCCAAACGCTGGCTGAAATCGCCAATGTCCCTCTCCAGGTAGTGGTTAGAAAGATAGTCAGAGGAAAATGATCTAATAGGCAACCCTTAAAGAGTCAATGAGTATTACTGATAGTACCGATGGTGAACGGAGTGCGCCCAGATTCGGGCGAGTGCTGACGGCGATGGTCACGCCTTTTCTGCCTTCTGGAGAAGTCAACTACCCGGCAGTGGAGAAGTTAGCCGATTATTTGGTTGACCATGGCACCGATACGGTCGTTGTCTGTGGGACGACAGGCGAGTCCCCGTCGCTGACCTGGGAGGAAGAATATGCCTTGTTCAAGGCAGTGAAGCAGACTGTGAGCGGCAGGGCACAGGTACTTGCGGGCACAGGCTCAAACAGTACGCAGGAGGCGATCGCCGCCACTCAAAAAGCTGACAAGCTCGGGCTCGATGGCTCTCTCCAGGTAGTGCCCTACTACAATAAGCCGCCCCAAGCAGGGCTGTACGGTCACTTTGAGGCGATCGCCCAAGCCGTCCCCAACCTGCCGATTATGCTCTACAATGTTCCTGGACGTACTAGTTGCAACCTGCTTCCGGAGACAGTCCTGCAGCTAGCCAAAATTCCCAATGTCGTTGCCATTAAAGAAGCAAGTGGGAATCTTGATCAGGTCAGCGAAATTAGCAGGCTAAGTCCATCTGGCTTTGAGATTTATTCTGGAGACGATTCTCTGACGCTGCCTATGCTCTCGGTCGGTGCTGTAGGAGTGGTTAGCGTTGCGAGTCATTTGGTAGGAGATTTTTTACAGAAAATGGTTCGGGCCTTTGAGTCTGGCCAGGTGAGTGAAGCAGCCGCGCTGCATCTCAAGCTTTTTCCGCTATACAAAGCACTGTTTACAGTAACCAGTCCGATTCCTTTGAAAGTAGCGCTAGAGCTACAGGGCTGGTCGGTCGGTAGCTGCCGGTTACCGCTTTGCGAAGGGTCATCTGAACTGCGGCAGACCATGCGAGCCATCCTCGAACAGCTAGATCTCATCTGAGGTCAGCCTTAAGGTCAAGCCCACCAACGTAAGCGTTTCACACCAGGCAAGAGTAAATTTTCGCAGCCCGTACAATAGCCCTGTTATGAATGGACACGGCCTGCAGGTACCAACCATAGCGCTGTGAGCAGAGCTAGCTTATCAGCCGCTCTATCCCCTCGTTTGACCGGCGACTCAGCGCGATGGCCACAGCCGCTGCCACAGAGAATCGCCCCCAGTTTTTCAACATTCCATCAATTTATTTATCGTTCAACAAAGGAAACTACATGAATAGAAATGTAATCAAAAATACCAACAGCAAGCAGGGCAGCTCAGAGAAAGTCCTCAAAATTATTCCCCTAGGCGGGCTGCACGAGATTGGGAAAAACACCTGCGTATTTGAATACGACGACGAGATCGTCTTGCTAGATGCCGGACTATCGTTCCCGACTGAGGGCATGCACGGCGTCAACATTGTGCTCCCTGACATCACCTACCTCAAGGAAAACCAGCACAAAATCAAAGGCATGATCGTTACTCACGGTCACGAAGATCACATCGGTGGCATCGCCTTTCACCTCAAACAGTTTGATATTCCAGTCATCCACGGGCCACGATTGGCCATGGCACTACTGCAAGGCAAGCTCGAAGAAGCCGGTGTTTCAGATCGCACCAAGCTACACACTGTAGGCCCGAGAGACACTGTGCAGTTCGGCAAGCACTTCAGTGCTCAGTACATCCGCAACACCCACTCTATGGCCGATAGCTTCACCATGGCGATCAAAACGCCAGTGGGCACGGTCATTCACAGCGGCGACTTCAAAGTCGACCACACGCCTGTAGACGGTGAATTCTTCGACTTTCAGAAAATTGCTGAATACGGTGAAGCAGGCGTACTCTGCTTGATCAGCGACTCGACTAACGCCGAGATTCCGGGCAATACTCCCTCAGAGCGGGCCGTTTTCCCCAATCTGGATCGTGAGTTTAACAATGCCCAGGGGCGTTTATTTGTCACGACTTTTGCCTCCTCAGTCCACCGGGTGAGCATGCTGCTGGAGCTGGCCCAAAAGCACAAGCGCGATGTGTTTGTCGTCGGTCGGTCGATGCTCAACGTCATTTCCCACGCCCGCAATCTGGGCTATATTAACTGCCCGGACAGCCTGTTTAAACCGCTTAACATGCTGAAGCAGTGCCCTGACGAGAAGGCAATGATTCTGACCACTGGATCGCAGGGGGAGCCCATGGCCGCGCTAACGAGGATTGCCAACCGCTCACACCGCCAGATTAGAGTTCAAACTGGCGATACCGTCATCTTTTCTTCAAACCCGATTCCAGGCAATACGATCAGCGTCGTGGGTACCATTGACAAGCTGATGCAGCAGGGGGCAAGGGTGATTTACGGCAAAGACAAAGGGCTGCACGTCTCTGGCCACGGCTACCAGGAAGACCACAAGCTGATGTTGGCGCTGACCCGGCCTCGGTTCTTTATTCCGGTGCATGGCGAGCATAGAATGCTGGCAAAACATGCTGAAATGGCTCAGCAGCTAGGGGTCGAAGCGGATAATATAGCGATCGTTAACAACGGCGATGTAATTAAGCTCACTGCCGACAGTATGAAGGTCGATGGCAAGGTCACCTCAGGCATTGAACTGGTGGATGCTTCTCGTACAGGCATCGTTGAGCGCGCTGTGCTTAAAGAGCGTCAGCAGCTAGCGGAAGATGGCATTATCACCGTATCCGCCACGGTCGATGGCAAGGGCCGACTGCTCAGCGAACCAACGGTGAATTTGCGCGGCGTCGTCACGGTCAAAACTCAGGAACAGTGGGAGCGCGGCACCGGGCAGGTGGTGAAAAAGTCACTGCGCGATCGCTGGAAAGAAGTCGTTGATGAGCCGGATGGTGATCGCCCTACAGTCAAGTGGGAGGGTCTACACTCACGCCTAGAAGAAGACATGCGCCGGTTTGTCCGCCGCGAGCTGCCGAAACAGTACCCTGTCACCGTTTTGCTATTGCAGCATATCGAGGGTGCCACTGCCGAGCCTGAAAAGCCGACCAGAGGCGACGATTCTCAGCACAATAATGGTTCGGGCCGACGGAAGCGGTCTCTATCTACCGCTTCTGCTTCCTAGGTGTTTTAGTTCGGTAGCAATGGCGTAAGTTACACTTGCCAGCTCAACTCAGACAAGTCAAAGTGCCTGACCTCAGGGTTTCAGAGGTCAGGCACTAACTTTTTGCGACCCGTCTAGAAAACGGTAACAAATTAGCTAAATTATTTTTTATATCGCTAAAGTGTACAAAATCACCGCTGGCGCTATAATACAGCCACGGAAGCTACTGCAAGAAATGCGCTGATTCTTTGAGTTGGGTATCAGCTAGCAGCCAGCGATTGAGTTTAGAACCGTGGTCTTATCGGGGTTTCAGGTGCCGTGCCAGCCAGGGCACAAACTGTCTCACCTTGAAAAGAAGCTCCCGGAAAGGTACCGTGCTTAGTCTATTAGTTAAGCCTAGTAGGTTGGGCGTCTTAAGCTACCGCCAAGCACCCTTGCACCGTCAGCAGCCGTTTTTCGAGTGGATTTTTAGGGAAGTCAGCCAAGCAATCGCCCGGTGGTTCAGCCGCTCAATTCCTTAATAGATTACGCTTTCCGCGATTCAAGCTCGCTTTTTCATCTTTAAAGCTTTTCTCAGATTTATTTACTTGCGACTCAAGGATCCGTCAGCAGCCAAACCTTAAAGCATAGGTGCGCTCTGGCAGGCTTCAGAGGAATATTGAATGCCCAAGCAGATTGTTATTGCAGAGCAGCATCGAATTGCTGCTGTTTTTTCCGAAGATCAAATTCAAGAAATTATCGTTGCCACCGGTAGCCATCAAGTTGGAGATATCTATCTTGGAACGGTGGAGAATATCCTACCGGGAATTGATGCCGCTTTTGTAAATATTGGCGACAGCGATAAAAATGGCTTTATGCACGTCTCCGACCTGGGACCCCTAAAGCTAAAGCGAATGGCCGGATCGATCACTGAGCTGCTTGCCCCTCGGCAAAAGGTTCTAGTGCAGATCATGAAGGAGCCGACTGGCAATAAAGGACCGAGGCTGACTGGCAAGGTGAGCATGCCAGGCCGATACTTGGTATTGATGCCCTACAGCAAAGGCGTCAACTTATCTCGCCGCATCCGCAATGAGACCGAGCGCAACCGGCTGCGCGCACTTGGCATTTTGATCAAGCCGCCGGGGATGGGCCTGCTGATTAGAACCGAAGCGGAAGACGTTTCTGAAGATGCCATCATCAAAGACTTGGAAGCTTTGCAGCAGGGGTGGGAAACGATTCAGCAAGAAGCGCTATCCACTCGTCCACCGGCTTTACTCAACCGGGATGATGACTTTATTCAGCGAGTACTGCGCGATGTGTACAGCGACGATGTGAACCGCATCGTCACCGATACAGCCGACGGGTTAGAAAGAACCCGGCAGCATTTGTCAGGGTGGGGCGATGGCCGCAATCCGGCTGGCATCTTGATCGACCACCACCACGACTCGACTCATATTCTTGAGTATTTTCGGGTGAATGCCGCTATTCGAGAGGCGCTCAAGCCCAGGGTAGACTTACCTTCAGGGGGCTACATCATTATTGAGCCGACCGAAGCGCTGACCGTCATCGACGTAAACTCGGGCTCGTTCACCCGTTCGGCCACGGCCAGAGAAACCGTCCTCTGGACTAACTGCGAAGCCGCCGTTGAAATCGCCAGACAGCTCAAGCTGCGCAACATTGCTGGCGTCATCATAGTTGACTTCATCGACATGGAGTCGCGCCGCGACCAGATGCAGGTGCTGGAGCAGTTTGGCACGTCTCTGCGCTCAGACAAGTCCAGGCCGCAAATTTCACAGCTTTCTGAGCTGGGCCTAGTTGAACTCACTCGCAAGCGCCAGGGTCAAAATATCTATGAGCTGTTTGGCAAAACCTGTCCTACCTGCGGTGGATTGGGGCATCTGGCTCAGCTGCCCGGAGCAGAGCCCGAGATCGTGTCTCCGCCTTCAGTGTCTTCCTCACGTCCGCAAAGCTACAGCTCTCCTGCGCAGAGCTTCTCCACTCGCCCCTCAGCCCGAGAAGATCGTTCTGGCAGTGAGGAACCTCAATCAGAGCTACAAGAACTCGATCTGGTCAATCATCCTAATTATCAGGATAAAAACGGACGGGGCAATCGTCGTCGCCGTCGGCGCGGGCCAGACAGTTTACCCAGTACCGCTGCTCGCGTTGGGCGCTCTACAACAGCCACGCCCGCACCAGTTGTCAAAGACCCGGATGAGCGGAATGGGCAGCGACAGAGCAACGCTGACAGTAACGCGGAAGATAAGCCAGAAAGCACGCCCGATCAGAAGCCCAGCAATGCAGAACCTTCCACCCGAGGAAAGCGAACTCGCGGCAGTCGGCGGAAATCAGAGGAGCCGCCCGAAGTGATTGCGGTTGAGATGCCGCTTGAAGAGCAGCGCATTTACGCCATGATGGGGGTTTCTCCTTTGGTTTTTAGTGAGCAAACTGTCAAGAGTTCTGAGAATACTGTCGTTTCGGTGGTGCTACCGGGTGAGGCTGCTCAGTTCATGGAGAATGCCAAGGTAGCTAGTGCCCAAGCTGCCGAATCGTCAGGCGAACCTCCTACTAAGCGGGTGATCAAAACCAAAGCTGTGCGGCAAGCGGAGGCTGACGGCTATGATTCAGCGCTGACTGAGACTGACGACTTGGGGACGGATGACCTCAATGGCAAGTCTCCAACCGGCGATCCCGAAACGTCTGATGATGTATCTGGTAGCAAGTCTGCACCTGTCAGAAGGCGCAGGCGCTCAAATAATCGCACTTCCGCTAAGACGACTCCTTCAAATGATTTGGAAATTGTAGAAACGTTGCCGGATAGCCCACCAACTGACATGTCGCCGAATGGTAACGAGACCAAGGGCAACTTGTTAAACGGCAGCGAGGCTTCGGAGGAGGATGGTGAGGAAAAAACGAAGGTAGTGCGTCGTCGTCGCCGCCGGTCTTCAGCGACTGAATGAAGTGGGTAGAGCCCGTGCACATTGCGGGCGTTGACGAGGTCGGTCGAGGAGCTTTGTTCGGGCCGGTGGTGGCGGCAGCTGTGATTCTGCCGGCAGCAGCGATCGCCCCCCTCACAGCAGCAGGCGTCACCGACAGCAAAAAGCTTACTCCGGCCAAACGTCAACAGTTAGCCCTACAGATCAGGCAGCTAGCGCCTGTTGCAGTGGGGTTAGCTTCTGTGCATGAGATAGATCGCATCAATATTTTGCAGGCATCTCTACTGGCGATGCGCCGCGCAGTTCGGCTGTTATCACCTCAGCCTGAACTTTGCTTGATCGATGGTAATCAGCCCGTGCCAAAACTGCCCATGGCTCAGGAAACGGTCATTAAGGGCGATCAGAGCGTACTGGCGATCGCCGCTGCCAGCATCATCGCCAAAGTCTGGAGAGATACACTCATTGTCCGACTAGATCGCCGCTATCCAGGCTACGACCTGGCCTCAAACAAAGGCTACGGCAGCCATAAGCATCTTGCGGGCATTGCCAATTTAGGGATCTGCCGCCAACACCGCAAGTCTTTTCGTAGCTGCAAAGCCTAAGGCAGGCTAGAAACCTTGCTCGAAGAGGAAGCAGAGGCCCAAGCGCAGTAGTCACTGATGAGCTGACGCATCAGCCGCTGCTTCAGCGTCATTAAAATGCCGTTGATAATACTGTTGCCTGTCCGTTCTATCAGCATTCCGGGTGTCATCCGCATAGCCTGCGGTAAGTCTACACTGACTCTGAGATTGGCTTGGCCACGAAGCCTTTTACCCTCTGCGGTATTTTGAGGCACTAAATAGCCCTGCATATTGACCGAAAATCGCTGATTGATCGACTCGCGTCCCTCTAGCTGACAGCGATCAGAGCGTAGCCGCACGGTATTTTCTTCCAACCAGACTTCAATATCGCAGACCGGCTGGAGTGACAGCCCAATAAAGCGAATAGGCCGCACCCTCACCCGAAACAAGTTGGGATTGAGTACTTCTACTTGCCGCTCATCCATCAGCGCATATACCAACCTATCGGCCTGGCTCAGGTACGCTTCGATAGACACAGGCTGGGGCGGCACCGAAATGGTCACCGACTGAGAGGCGCTGAAGCGAACCATAGCTGAAGGCGGAAAGTGATAAAAAAACGTATAAGCTAACCCTAACACTCTATAGCGTTAGCGAGCTTTATCCCTCATGACGGTTTTAATTGCTCACCTTGGCCCCAAAGGTACCTTTTCCGAATTCGCAGCGGCCACCTATGCTGAAAGTTTATTGGAGAAGTCTACTCAGCTCGCGGCCTATCCTACAATTGCCCAGGCTATTAAGGCCACTGAGAATGGTGAGGCCGACTGTTGCGTCGTCCCCATTGAGAATTCTATTGGCGGTGGGGTAACTATTACGCTAGATACCCTGTGGGAAATCGAAACGCTGCAAATACAGCAGTCGTTTACCCTACCGGTACAGCACGCGCTCATTTCTAAAGCGGACAGCATCAAGGCGATCAAAACGATTTATTCTCACCCGCAGGCATTGGCTCAGTGCCGCAACTGGCTGGGCGACAATTTGCCGAATGTAGAACTCATTCCCAGCAACTCCACTTCGGAACCGCTGCCTTACGTTCAGGAAAATCTAAAGGTAGGGGCGATCGCCTCCAACTGGGGAGCCAAGGTATACAATTTGCCCATCCTTGCGTATCCCATCAACGACTTTGCCGACAATTACACGCGCTTTTGGGTACTCGGTAAGCAGCCAGCCATTCACGGACAGTACACTTCATTGGCATTCAGCCTACCGACCAACGAGCCGGGGGCTTTGCTGAAGACTTTACAGCTATTCTCTGTGCTCAATATCAACATGAGCCGAATCGAATCACGCCCTACCAAACGACTATTAGGCGACTATATTTTCTTTGTAGATGTAGAAGCCAGCGCTCAGGATCGAACCATGAAAACAGCGCTGGAACTGCTCAAGCTCCACACCGCTACGCTCAAAGTCTTCGGTAGCTACGACCTGACAGAAATCGAGCAGGTACTTTAGCGCAAGGCAATCCTTGCGGGCAGCCACACTCTATTCCAAGACATCCTTCAAGGCAGTACGCGCCGCCAGATTGTTGCGAGTAGAAGTTAAAATTTCAGCCTCGCGCTCAAGCCGAGTCAGGGTGTTTTGCATCTCTAGCAGCGCCTGCTGTTCCACGGAGACGCCTTGAAGCGTACTAGCGACCCAGTAAGAAAGCTCTAAGGGTAGCTCCGGAATACTGTCCGGAAAGTCAATGTCCTGACTTGTGAGCTTGGCAGATAGGCGCACGACATCTCGCAGCAGCCGATCAACCTCGGTAGCGAGCGGTTCCAAGCTTTCTTCCGCTGGCGCGTCCTCGATCCACTCGACTAAGCCGACCCGGTATGGTGTCTCTCGCACGTAGTTCAATACCCGGAAACGCTGCTGCCCCAGCGTCATAATTTTCATCCGGTCGTCGGGCATACGCTGATAGTGAATAATTTCGGCGCAGCAGCCAATTTTGGCAATTTCTCCGGTAGCCGGATCGATCATCAGGACGCCGAAGCGGCGATCGCCCTGAAGAATCGTATTCATCAGCATCCGATAGCGCAGCTCAAAAATATGAAGCGGCAATCGCCGACCGGGAAACAGCACCAGCTCAGGCAATGGAAAGAGCGGCAGCTCACGAACAGCAACTGAGGAAGAAAATTCCATTATGTCCAGAGTAAGGAAAAAGCACGAACGCCCGTAAGATTGCGGATGCGGTGCTGCGATTATTCTAACCCAAGGCTTCTATCACTCGCTATGAATAGAGCAACCCAAAAAGCCTCCTCATCGATAGATAAGAAGGCTCTGCAATAAGTTAATAAGCTACGCTAGAGCTTAACTTCGATGTCAACACCCGCTGGCAAATCCAGCTTCATCAGGGCGTCAATTGTTTTAGAAGACGGCTGGTAAATATCGATGATGCGGCGATGTGTACGCGTTTCAAAATGCTCACGAGAGTCTTTGTCTACGTGGGGAGAGCGCAGTACGCAGTAAATTTTGCGCTTTGTTGGCAGTGGGATCGGGCCAACAGCAGCGGCGTTAGTGCGGTTAGCGGTATCGACAATTTTTTCGCAGGAAGTATCGAGCAATCGGCGGTCAAACGCCTTGAGGCGAATGCGGATCTTCTGCTGTTGAATAGTGGTAGCCATTAAGAATGTAAGCGTCCTATGTCGCGCTGATGTTTAGTTTTCCAGGTTCAATTGAGAATGGCTGTAGGGACACAAGAACTATGCGTCCCTACAAGGTTAGCTATCTATCTATCAGTCTATTTGGTGATCTTAGAAACGACGCCTGCACCGACAGTGCGACCACCTTCGCGAATCGCAAAGCGCATGCCCTGCTCAATCGCAATCGGGTTGATTAGCTTGACGTTCATTTTGATGCGATCGCCCGGCATCACCATCTCAGCTTCGCTACCATCGTCAGCAGTAAAGCTCTCGATAGAACCGGTTACGTCCGTCGTCCGCACGTAGAACTGAGGCTTGTAGCCAGGGAAAAAGGGCGTATGACGTCCGCCCTCTTCCTTGTTCAGCACATACACTTCAGACTCGAACTCGGTGTGAGGCGTAATGCTTTTGGGCTTAGCCAACACCATACCGCGCTCAATATCTTCTTTTTGCAAGCCGCGAAGCAGTACGCCTACGTTGTCGCCAGCCATTCCAGAATCTAGTGTCTTCTGGAACATTTCTACACCGGTTACAGTAGTGCTGCGAGTATCGCGAATACCCACTAGCTCAACCGTTTCGCCGACCTTAACGATACCGCGCTCAATTCGACCAGTGGCAACAGTACCCCGACCAGTAATCGAGAACACGTCCTCTACCGCCATCAAGAAGGGCTTATCGACTTCACGCTCAGGCGTCGGAATGTAGGCGTCAACCTCATCCATCAGCGCGTGAATTTTGTCGACCCACTCATCAGCGCCCCGAGCCGTCGCCGGATCCGAAGCCAGCTTTTCAACTGCCTTTAGCGCAGACCCTGCCGTGATTGGAATATCGTCGCCAGGAAAGTCGTAAGAACTCAGCAGCTCACGAACTTCTAGCTCAACCAGCTCAAGTAGCTCTTCATCGTCCACTTGATCTTGCTTGTTCAAGAAAACAACGATATTAGGGACACCAACCTGGCCAGCCAGCAAAATGTGCTCACGGGTTTGAGGCATGGGGCCGTCTGCCGCAGATACTACCAGAATGGCACCGTCCATCTGAGCTGCACCAGTGATCATGTTTTTCACATAGTCAGCGTGGCCAGGGCAGTCAACGTGAGCGTAGTGGCGAGCTTCGGTCTCGTACTCTACGTGAGCGGTGTTAATGGTAATACCCCGCGCTTTTTCCTCAGGAGCCGAGTCAATTTCAGCGTAGCTCTGGGCTTTGCCACCGCCAGCAGCTGCTAAGGTCATAGTGATAGCGGCTGTCAACGTGGTCTTACCGTGGTCAACGTGGCCAATAGTGCCGATGTTAACGTGGGGTTTGCTTCTTTCAAATTTTGCGCGTGCCATGAATTTTTCTTTTGTGTTCCTAAAACTAACTATGCGTTCCCTTTGTTTCTGGCGATGACCGCCTCAGCCACATTACGCGGAACTGCCTCGTACTGGCTGAACTCCATAGAGAAGGAGCCCCTTCCCTGGGTCTTGGAGCGGATGTCGGTTGCATAACCAAACATCTCGGCTAGTGGCACCTTGGAGGTAACCTTAGTGACACCATCGTCTGACCCCATCCCCTCAATTTGACCACGACGGGAGTTGAGATCTCCCATCACGTCGCCGAGGAAGTCTTCTGGAGCTTCCACTTCGACCTTCATCATGGGTTCCAAAAGAACCGGAGAAGCCTTCATCACTGCTTCTTTGACTGCCATAGAGCCAGCAATTTTGAATGCCATCTCCGAGGAGTCAACGTCGTGATAAGAACCATCCACTAATGTAACCTTTACATCTATTAATGGATATCCGGCTAGAATACCAGATTCGCAAGCTTCTTTCATGCCCTGCTCCGCTGGGCCAATAAATTCTTTTGGAATTGTCCCCCCCACAATCTTACTGACAAACTCAAAGCCTGTGGCCTGCTCAGCCGGCTCTATCTCAATGACAACATGGCCAAACTGGCCCTTACCGCCGCTTTGCCGAATGAATTTGCCTTCGGCTTTGGCAGGTTTGAGAATGGTCTCCCGATAAGCCACTTGGGGTGCCCCAATATTGGCTTCTACTTTGAACTCTCGCAGCATCCGGTTGACCAGGATATCGAGATGAAGTTCTCCCATCCCAGCAATCACAGTTTGGTTCGTTTCTGGATCAATGCTGACCCGGAAAGTCGGATCTTCTTCTGAGAGCGATTGCAGCGCCTTCGACAGCTTTTCCATGTCCTGCTTGGTCTTAGGCTCTACCGCGACTGAGATTACCGGCTCAGGAATGTAGAGCGACTCCAACACAATGGGATCATCGGGATCGCAAATCGTATCGCCGGTAAAGGTGTCTTTAAAGCCTAAGGCAGCGCCCAAGTCGCCAGCGCGCATTTCATCCACCTCGATGCGCTCATCCGCCTTGAGAATGATCAGCCGCGAAATTCTCTCTTTTTTGTCCTTAGTCGCGTTGTAAACGTAGCTGCCCTTCTTAAGGACACCCGAATACACCCGAATAAAGGTTAGCCGTCCGTAGGGATCGGCCATAATTTTGAAAGCCAGCGCTGCGGCTGGCGCTTCATCACTCGCTGGACGAGTGCCCGTTTCGCCGTTGGGCAAAATGCCTTGAATCGCGGGCACTTCAGACGGTGAAGGTAAATAGTCTACAACCGCATCCAGCAAAAGCTGCACGCCCTTGTTTTTGAAGGCCGAGCCACACAGCATCGGCACCATTTTGTCGGTAATGGTGGCTTTGCGGACGCCCACCATTAGCTCTTCAGCAGAGATCGCTTCACCTTCCAAGTAGCGTTCCATCAGCGCGTCGTCCGCTTCGGCCACCGCTTCAATCAAAATGGTGCGATATTCCTCTGCTTTAGCCTGCATATCGGCTGGGATATCTGTCACCTGGATATCGGTGCCTAAGTCATTGGTATAGAGATGGGCTTTCATCCTGACTAAATCGATCACGCCTCTGAAGTGATCTTCAGCGCCAATCGGAATCTGCAGCGGTACGGCTTTGGCCCTAAGCCGATCCTTGACCTGCTCGTAAACCCTGAAAAAGTTCGCCCCAGTTCTATCCATCTTGTTGACAAAGGCAATTCGGGGCACCCGATAGCGATCCGCCTGCCGCCAGACCGTCTCAGACTGGGGCTGAACACCGCCTACAGAGCAAAATACAGCGACGACACCGTCCAGCACCCGCATAGAGCGCTCCACTTCAATCGTGAAGTCGACGTGACCGGGCGTGTCAATGATGTTGATTTGATGATCCCGCCAGGTAGTCGAAATTGCCGCAGCGGTGATCGTGATGCCCCGTTCTTTTTCTTGCTCCATCCAGTCGGTAACTGCGTTACCGTCATGCACCTCGCCAATTTTGTGAACGACGCCTGAGTAGAACAAAATTCGTTCAGTCGTGGTCGTTTTACCCGCATCAATATGCGCGGCAATCCCAATATTTCTAACGTCTCTTAATGGTGTTTTACGGGTCACAATGACCTCCTAGTCGCTAGCAGCAGAAAAATCTACAGCCTATCTATTATAAAAATTCTTGAAGAAATTTACTCAAAATTCCGATACTGATAAATCAGCCCTCTAGCTCAGGTCTTCCAGTTGAGCTAAAAGGCTGATTCCAAAGCTGCGCTTAACGAGATTTAGTAACGATAGTGAGCAAATGCCTTGTTAGCCTCAGCCATCCGGTGGGTTTCTTCGCGTTTGCGCACCGCGCCTCCGGTTTCGTTAGCCGCATCAATTAGCTCATTGGCGAGCTTCATCGCCATGGTTCGCCCGCCTCGAGAACGGGAGAACTGAGTCAGCCAGCGTAGCGAAAGCGCCGTCCCTCGCTCAGAGCGAACTTCCATTGGCACCTGATAAGTGGCACCGCCCACTCGACGAGCCTTCACTTCTACTAAAGGAGTCGTATTGCGGACGGCCTGCTCGAAAACTTCCAAGGGTTCGTTGCCAGTACGTTCCTCGACAATTTTAAAAGCGCCGTAGAGAATTTTGTTGGCGACTGATTTTTTACCGCTGAGCATAATGCGACGAGACATCATACTAACCAAACGGCTGTTGTAGACAGAATCTGGAGGGACGGTACGCTTTTGGGCGGCTGATCGGCGTGACATGAGACTTTAACCTTTGATGAGTAGGGATGAGATTAAGTAGAAGAATACTGACAGACAAGCTAGAACGACCGGACGTAAATTGCAACGAACCCAAAGTGCCCTAAGGCGAGGAGTATCAGCATTACTTCGCCTCACCCAGGCTGATATCGGGCTACGCCGAGTCACAGCAAGTCTTATCCTTTGGGACGCTTAGCGCCGTATTTGGAGCGGCCTTGACGGCGGTCTTTAACGCCTGCGGTGTCCAAGGTGCCCCGGATGATGTGGTAGCGAACGCCGGGAAGGTCTTTGACCCGACCGCCTCGGATCATAACCACTGAGTGCTCTTGCAGGTTGTGGCCAATGCCAGGAATGTAGGCAGTCACCTCAAATCCGGATGTCAGACGGACTCTGGCAACTTTCCGGAGGGCTGAATTGGGTTTTTTGGGCGTAGTGGTGTACACCCGGGTGCAAACGCCGCGACGCTGGGGACAGCTCTTGAGCGCTGGCGACTTGGTCTTTTTGTTAGCTTTTGTGCGCTCAGTGCGAATGAGCTGTTGAATCGTAGGCATAAAAGGCGGGGGTGAAATTACTCCGCAAGATAAGTTGTCACGAGATCTGATAGTACCAAGTATTTTTTTACATTGTCAATTTTAATTTGGCATTTGGTTGCTGTGAGGGCTCATCGAATGGCAAAGGCGTATCCGCAGCGGCAGCTTTCGGTGGACAGAGGGTTGTCGAATCGAAAGGCACCGCCCATGAGATCTTCGGAAAAGTCGATTTTGAGGTCGCGAATGTAGTCGAGGCGATCGCGATCCACTGCTAACCGAATGTTCTCAAAGGTATGGACATCGTCATTTTCAGTGATGGCATCGTCCAGTGTTAGCCGGTAAGACCACTGAGCGCAGCTACTGGGCTGTAGACCTAGTCGGCATATGGCCTCGGGTCGATTCTGCCGTTGGCGGAGTCGATTGATTTCTTTACAGGCGGCGGGCGTGAGCTGAATCATAAATAAAACTGAGCGAGCCGACTAAGCGGAATCCAAGGGTGGGCGCTGACTATTGCCAAAGCTATTGTACGTCCGCCGTCGAATAGCGATCATGCGGAATTAGCAGCCGTTAAAAAGGGGATGCTAAGAATAGCATCCCCAACAAATTTTTATCTCAGTGGCTGTTAATCAGGTTAGTCTGACTTGCGAGCGTAGTCGTCCTGATAGCGGGTGATGTCATCCTCACCTAAGTACTCACCGTTTTGCACCTCGATCAGCACTAGGGGAATCACGCCCGAATTTTCTAAGCGGTGAGCCGTGCAAGCCGGGACATAGGTCGACTGGTTAGTGCACAGCATGGTTTCACGTTCACCGCAGGTCACTTTGGCGGTGCCCGAAACGACGATCCAGTGCTCGCTCCGGTGATGGTGCATTTGCAGGCTAAGACGATGGCCAGGTCTGACTTCGATACGCTTGATTTTGTATCCGGAGCCTTCCTCCAACACGGTAAATGAGCCCCAGGGTCTGAGTTCAGTTGCGGCAACGCCTTCAAAACCATTGGACTCTGGAGGGTTAGCTAAAGGGGAGCGTTCTTGAGTTTGAACCATGATAACTGTGTCTCCTTACGTTAGACGTGGGATATGTGGATGCGACCGGCGCTTCTATCGGCTGGTCGATTCTAACAATGCTTTCTCTAAGAGGGGAAGTGACAAGGGCCACAAAGCAATGTTCTCTATCAAGTCTTTATCCGTATTAACTGAGGTTGAAGCCAGCATGAATCCACTGACTGCTTTAGCAAAGATGAAGTAACCCTCTATTCGCTGCCCAGAACAAATAGTCCAATTCCGTTGTTGACCCGCGCGGCAGTTCGGGGCGGGCGATTGAGTAACTGCCCGCCCAGGTAGAAGCTAGAAGAGCTGCCGCCGTCCAGGTTGAGAGCGTCAACAGCGCCTAGCTGCTGCATGATTTGGGCGGTTTCGGCGAGGGTAGGGCCGCGACCGCCGACCCGGTCGTGCATGGTGGCAATAATCCAGGTGCCGTCTGAGGTTTTGCCAACAGCCGTACGGGGAGCCATGCCCTGAATAAAGTTGGTGCTGAAGCCTTCTAACTGGGGGTTGAGGACGATAGTGCGATCGCGTATCAGCAAAGGCCCCCCGCCAACCACATTGGGATACTGATCGAAAGTGGCTGGCAGGCTACGGCTAGAGAGCGCAATCCTCGTTCCAGGCGCAAAGGCTCCAGCAACAGAACGATTGCTTCGCAGTGCCAGTAAATAACCGTCGGTGGGAATCGGCACGCTGCCCGTCCCCGCATTGCCCATGTTCTGCTGAGTGGTCACAAGGTCATTGCGAACCGTCACCACAATTTCACCATCTACCAGGGGCGTATAGGTAGCACCCCAGCCAGGGGTGTAGCGGCTGATCCCTGCCTGGACATAGCCGCTGTTAAGCGTTAGCACCGGGAGGGACTGACCAGCTCCGGCGGTCACCGTTTCAGAAAGTGCCAGTCGATCCATTACCAGCTCGCCTTGGTCGTTCCAGGCCATCGCCCCCCGACCTAAAATGGGGCCGGAAATCCATCGTCCGCCGCTGCGAACCGCGCCCAGCGGTAGCTGGTTATTGCGATTAAAAAAGCCCGCATTGACAGCGCCTGCTACGCCTTGACGCTGAGCTGTGGTCACAAGGGGTTCGGTACCGACCGCACTGTTGGGATTGGTATTGATCGGTCTCAAAGACAGCGTAGAAGGGTTGGGCTGAACGACGAACATATACACCGGAAAGCGGCTAGCACCTAAGCTGACGTACTGCTGCCGCCAGCGCAAACCGGGTGCCCAAGCTACATCTCGCTCGACCATGGCATCCCGGCGGATATCGATAACGACGCGGGCGGGATTACCCGTACTCCAAATTTGAGGACTGGCTCCACTGGCCGTTTTAATTTTGAGAACGGTGTTGCCATCCAGGGCGGCAACGTCGAGCTGAGTAATCAGACTGCTAGAGGCCGCACGAAAAGCAGAGACCATTTGAGGTGTAATTGCTCCGGCAATGGTGACGGTATAGCTATCGCCGGTCTCCATCTGCCAGGTCGTGGGGCCGGTGAGATCGAGGACGATGCGATCGCCCCAGGTTTGCCTGCCC
>JBBQAC010000211.1:0-8168 GCA_038315915.1 Phormidesmidales cyanobacterium | reverse complement strand
GGCGGTGAATGCGACGGTGCGATCGCAAAATATCCCCATTATTAGTGCCAACCTGTTTTTACCGGCTCCGGTCGGCCTCAGCTCAGGTACGCTCGACAGCAACCTGACGGTAAAAGCAGCTCTCACCGAAGAGAATGAAATTAATCCCTCAGTCACTGACGTGCGGGGAACTGTGCGCTTACAGGACGGTGAAGCCATCGTCAGCGAACTGTTTGAGCCGGTCAGCAAGGTCAACAGCCTGCTGCGGTTCAGAGGGCAGCGAGTCACGTTAGAAGAGACTGGATTGCAGGTGGGCGAAGTTGCTGCTGTCGCCTCAGGCGATGCTGACTTACAAAAAGGCTACAACCTAACCGCTCAAATCCCGGCGGTGACGCTGGCTCAGGTGCAAACGCTCGCCAAGGTAAATTTGCCCGTCGCTGCCAGCGGATCGTTTCAGCTTACGACTTCGGTGACCGGCGATGTAGAATCTCCCCGCCTGCAAGGTCGCCTTGAGAACCTTCAGCCTGTACGGGTAGACAAGCTTGGCTTTGACACTGTCGTCGCTAACTTTGCACTGGCGCTGCCTGAATTTACGCCGTCCCTGCTTGACCTCACATCGCTGCGGATCGTGCCTCAGGAAGGGGGCACCATCACTGCCAGCGGCCAGGCGGATTTGACCGACCTGAAAGATCCCACCTTTCAGGTCACGGCTCAGGCAGACTTACCCGCCGATGCCTTTGCTCAAACGTATGGCGTAGCCTTGCCGCAAGAGACCGTTATTGGTGCTCTGACAGCCGATGTAGAGGCGGAAGGGGACTTGCTGTCGCAAACCGCCTTTGCCCAGTGGCAGCTATCAGACTCTAGTTTTTCTGGACAGGGAGAAATCACCCTTACTGACAACCGGCTGGTGCTCGACAATACTCGCCTGCGCGTGGCTGAGGGAACCGTCACAGCTGAAGCAGTTGCCCAGTTGGAAAGTGGCGACTGGCGGGCAACCGCAGCGACTGATCAGGTACCGATTGAACAGTTTACAACGCAGGCACAGGGGCTATTGAGCGCTGATCTTGAAGCATCTGGTAATCTCAATGCGCTGAATTTGGAGGAGATTGAGGCGGGGGGGACGGCAGCGATCGCCGATGCCCAAATCCGCCCAGCCGGTACCAGCGAGTCGCTGATAGATCGCGGTACCTGGAGAACTGCTTTTGAATGGGAGGGTGATCGCATTGCCGTCAATTCATTCACTGCTCCAGGCATCTATGCAGACGGCACGATTGGCGTAGATTTTACCAAACCCATTCCCATCGGCGAACTGGCGCTCTACGTGTCCCTCGACTCATTCGACCTGGGGCCGCTGAATCAGTTCGCGCCACTAAAAGTGAGAGAATATGGTCAATTAACCGGGTTCACCAGCTTTGACGGACAGCTTACCGGAACATTAGAGAATCCTCAGGTGGTTGGCGACGCCCGGTTGAACCGCTTGGCCTTTAACCAGCTATTATTTGAACCGCTAGCAGGCCCGGTTGCCTTTTCTCTAGACGGGGGGCGTGTGGACTTGCAAGGGAGCGAAGACCGGCTTCAGGTCGTGGTGAATGAGCAGGCTTGGCCAACCTCCTTTGAGGTGCGCAATCAAGAATTTGTCGCTCGCGGCTATGGCAAAGACCGTCAGCTCCATGCCGATATCATTCAGCTTCCGCTGAGCACATTGAACCTCAGGCCCACAGACGAATTTGGCTTAAGAACAGCTACTGGAGCCCCCTTCGGGCCGATTGCAGGCTTGCTAAACGCGAGTATAGATGCAAATTTAAGAGACTTTTCGAGCCCGATTGCGAGCGGCAATCTGACTGTGGATCAGCCCTCGCTCGACCCCATAGATGCTGAGCAAATAGTGGCGAATTTCCGCTACGCAGACGGCACCGCTACTTTAGCCCAAGGAGAATTACTCTTTGACAATAGCCGCTATTTGCTAACTGGCAGCGCTAGCCTAGCACCTAACATTCAGTACCAGGGCGAAGTGACCATTGCAGAAGGGCGAATCGAAGATTTAGTACAGGTCGTTGAGGCTGTCGACTTGAGTTCTTTGAAGGCGGGCGTTCCGCCAAGGATAGTAGGATCAGCTAATGACTTGGTTCCTACCGATTCGGCTAGCCTGCCTGCTGTCGCTTTCTTGCAGCAGCTAGATAGCTTTGTTGCCTTTGTTGAAAGCCAGCCTGAAAACACCACCGATTCAAAGACGCTTGTAATACCGCCTTTAGAAGATTTAGAGGGAGAATTTACGGGCGTGATTAAGCTGGCAGGAAGCTCTTTGGCCTTGGCCGACCTCACTGCTGACGTGGATATTCAAGGTGATAGCTGGGAATGGGGTGCCTATTCACCAGCCAATCAGTTTGTTCTCGACGGTAATGTTCAACAGAATACTTTTTCAATAGACTCTGCCTTTGTCAGCGCGGGAGAAACCAGGATTGATCTGACAGGCAGCGGCAGTTTGAACAAGTTAGAAGGGCAGCTTAATATTGACAATTTGCCGGTGGAACTGGCGGGCGCTATTTATCCTTTGCCTGTGAGCTTGGCGGGCGAACTGGATGTTACTACTACGTTTGGTGGGAGTCTGGCGAATCCTGTTGTTGAGGGAGAAGCCGTGATTGCGGGCACCGAGATTAATCAGTATCCGCTTTCAAACGTCGATGCCAATTTTAGCTATCGCGATGCAAGGCTAGATTTGGCTGGCGAGGCGGCGCTAACCCCTGACGATGAGCCGATTACGGTTAACGGCAGTCTTCTCTATGCGCTCCCTTTTATGACCGTTCAACCGTCTGCTGAACGGATCGCGATGGCGGCTCTGGTGCCCGGTGATAGCTTTGACTTTATTAATACTCTGACGGACGATCAGATTCGCTGGGAAGGCGGTACGGGCGAAATTGTTTTGCAGGTAGAGGGTACGCTGGCAGATCCTGAAGTTGTTGGTCAGGCTAGCTTCGAGCGGGGCATTGTCAGCAGTACTTATTTGAACGACAACTTGACCAACATTAACGGAGATGTTCAGTTTGATCTGACACAAGTCGGCATTCGACAACTGCAAGCCAATATGGGTGGCGGGCAGGTGAACGTGACCGGGCGACTACCGCTGCTAGCCTCTGGTCAATCGATTTTGGCTGCAAAGAGCCAGCCGGTTTTACTGAGCCGAACCAAACAAAGCCCGCCGAGTATGGATGGTTTGCTGATTTCGCTCGATGCGTTGCCGGTCGACTACAGCGGCATTTTGCAGGCTGTGTTCGAGGGGCAAGTGCTGGTAGCAGGTGCTGTTTTGCAGCCGATGATAAGTGGCAACGTGGAGATTGACGATGGCCAGGTGCAGGCGAATGAGTTGCTGAGTAAAGCAGGCTCTCTCAATTTGCCGACCCGTGAAGACTTAGAAGCAATCAGCCCTTACCGGGTGGACTATCTCGATCTCGATCCGCTGGCTGTGCAACAGGCTGAAAAGCCAAAAGGCTTTTTGGGGAATGTGACGCTGCGGAATTTGGGGTTGAGCTTTGGCGATCGCCTCAACATCATCGGCCAACCCTTTTACAACATCAACGCCTTAGGCAGTCTGGTGGTCAGTGGGCCGCTAGATAATTTACAGCCCTCTGGCACCATCGAACTCGCCTCAGGCTGGATCAACCTCTTCTCGACCCAATTCCGGCTAGATCCCAACGCGCCCAATACGGCCACCTTTACCCCTGAATCTGGCCTGAACCCTTATGTCGATGTGGTAATGACGGCCAGAGTACAAGATCGCGATATAGTGCCTGTCTCGCCTTCAAACGGCGGCTTCCTTAGCGCCGAAACGGAAGTAGAATCGGGCCTGGATACAATTGGAGAAGTGCGATACATCAAGGTGCAGGCGATCGCCAATGGGCCAGCGAGCGAGTTGAGAGACAGCCTGACGCTCACCAGTAATTCTTCGCTTAATCAAGGTGAACTGCTGGCATTGTTAGGGAGCAGCGTGTTTACGGATTTGACCACGGCTTCCTACACGCAGCTTGCCGGATTCCTGGGCGCTGGTAACCTGGCTGGGTTCGGGGACAGGGTCGCGAGCGCTTTGAACCTGACGTCTTTCAGCGTATTTCCAACCACCACCACCTCGCCTGAAAGCTCAGTGGATATTGGCATCGGCGTAGAGGCAACGGCTAGTCTTAATAACCGCATCGACATCAGCGCGCTGCAAATTCTCAATGGCGGTACGCCTCCTCAACTAGGTGTGCAATACCGCATGACCGATGATTTCCAAATACGCGGACTGTCCAATCTAGACAATACTGAGTTCAGATTAGAGTATCGAACAAATTTCTAAGTAACCAATCGCTAGCGCATACCTTCAAAATCTTCAGCCCACTCTCAGCCATCCGCCAGACTCCCTTGCTAAAGTGAGAGCGTGATTTTCCGCTGAGCGATTCTATGTCTACGGCCTATCGTACCGTTTCAGATCCCGTCCGCCCGTCAAAGGATCGCTCTTACCGGCTAGAGCGCATTCATTTAGAAGTTACGAATGTGTGTAACTTCAAGTGTGAGTTTTGCCCGGATGCGATTATGCAGCGCCAGCGCGGTCACATGGACTTCGCCCTGCTAGAAAAAGCACTCCAGGAGATTGCAGATAACCGGCTGGCGAAGATTGTGGCCTTTCATTTGATGGGTGAGCCGCTGATTTATCCGCCTATTTTTGAGGCGATCGCCCTCGCCTGTTCACACAGTCTCAACCTTCACCTCACCACTAACGGCAGCACCTTCCACATTCGCCCCGAACATATCCAAAAGCTGGTTACTTCTGGCATTCCTAAGATCACTATTTCTTTGCAAACGCCCGACCCAGATACCTTCACCATCCGAGGCGCGCCGCCGATGCTCAAACCTGAACAGTATTTTGAAGGCATCACCCGCTACGTACAGGCTAATCTGGCAGACTCGAACTCTTCTACTCGCGTACACCTCAAATTTTTAGATACGACGCCGCATCCTTTTCTTGTCCCGCATAAAACAATGCATGTGGTGGAAGGGAAAGAACAGATGCAGTTGCAGTTGAGGGAGTGGAGCGATCGCCTCCTGTCCAATTGGCCAAATCGCCCTTCAGCGACCGATATAGAACAAAAGCTCGCTAAATACAAACCCGGGCGCTGGCAGGTCATAGAACTCACGCCCAACCTGGCCCTCGAAACCTTTCCGCTCGATAGCTGGGGCAATGTAGAAAGCGCAACGGTCGTTCCAGCTAGCTTTGGCTACTGCAACGGCACCACCGATCAGGCAGGCATTCTATATGACGGTACAGTAGTGCCCTGTTGCAAGGACTACGACGGCCAGATCCCTCTTGGCAACCTCAACAACAACACCCTCAGCAACATTCTCGATCATCAGGCTCCTGCCTGCGGACTGCGCGAAGGGTTTGACAAATTTCAAGTCACTCATCCTGTGTGCAAGCGCTGTATGGGGGCAGATACCCGAAAAAAGTCTTTTCTGCGTCAGATTGGCTCGATTGCTTACTTTAAAGCGTATGGCCCACTGATGAAACGGCTCAATCCAGGCTGGGGAGAGGTGTAGCGATCACCTCGAACGCCATAATTTGTCTATCTATACCTCATAGTGAGTGTGTTTCTCTGCTAGTCCTAGTTCAAACTGACCAGTAGCATCGACTTGAATTGTCGTAGCCCAGAGCAAATATTGCTCCAACACATCCAGTTCTTTAGCAACGGCTTTGAGAGACAGCCGTCTTAAAATGTTGATTGTGACTGGCCTCTTTTCGTCCCAAAATATCATCGAGTCCAACACATCCAGGGAAGGACGAGAGGTCACAAGAAAAAATACAAACCTGGCCTCGTCCTCCGTATCAAAGGATAAAAAGTTAACAGTGTCGTCAAAAACTGTTGCTTTTTCATCTAATGGGCTAACAAGCTGGAACTTTAGTTGCTTGTAAAGCCCAGAGATGGCGACCTTCCAAGGCTTAAAGGTATATGCACCAATTCCAAAAATGGAGTAAGCTGGCTTTTCTTTGTAGATCGAGCTTTTTCTTTTGTCTAAGTAACTCTTATGTTCTTGCAAGTATTCCCAGGTTTTGGGAGCGTTCTTTTTAATAATATTAGTATCTTCGCCGATCCTTCTCTGTGTAATCAAGGCAAGCTTGCGATAAGACTGTACTCTACCATTGCCAACGTCAGAGCCCTTCAGGAGTGGATATAAATAATCTTTCTCTAGTAAATATTCGCGTCCGAAGCCATTTTTGAATTTTTCAGCGCTCCGTTCTAGTTCCATAACCTTAGAACAATCATGCTTGACTCCAGAACGCCATATGTATCGGAGTTCCTTTCTCAACAAATGCCTCCATTTTTCGTAGACAGATGAGTTGCTGATCACAATGCCGTCTCTTTCACTAATGATGCGCATTGGTTTTGCAGAATCCAATTTCTCATACACCTTACAATCAGCATCACTATCGCAGACATCGGAACGCAAGATAAACAAGCAGGCTTCCACAGAAGCGCCAAAGTGAGCTTTAGCATCTATAAGATAAATATACTTAGAAAAGCGTTTTTTCAGATCTCTCTCGACCTGCCTCATCACTTTGCGGGCAACCGAGTACTTACACAATACAGCTACAGTACCTGCTCTCTTGGACAACCATTGCACATACTGCAAAAGCATCCATTCCGAAATATCAAAGTTACCTGAACCGGTGATGGCCTCAATACCTCTCCTATTTTGAAAATTTGTCTTTAAAGGAATGTTTTCACTATTCAAAATGCTAAGCTCGCTACTTGTAACCCACGGAGGGTTACCCACTATTAGAATATATCCGTTTTGTTCGGCGATTAATTTATCCCAGTCGGCACCAAAAAAATCTACCTCCCTCATAGTCGCATTCTTGAGGTTTGGATATTCGGCTATAGATGATCTTGCTTGTTCAATATACTCTCTGTTAATGTCAAACCCCAAAATATCTGACCGACTGAACTCCGTCAGAGCAGCCCGAATAAAGGCACCTTTTCCACAACTTGGCTCTATGATGGTGTCTGGTTCGATTTTATGATTGTATTTAAGAGTTTTGATAACTTCTTGAGCCAGGGCGTCAGGCGTTTGAAAATCACCGAATTGCCATTTGTCCAAAGGTTTTTTAAGCATTTTATCGAACCCTCAACACACCTGAGACGACTCCAGCTTGCTGAATTACCCGACCGTACTGAAGTCTCCATTGAAGAGCATTTGACACGGTTAGGTAGCCTTGAATTGGAGGGGTTTCCAAAATTCTTTCAGCCAGTTGATTGGCCCCAATATCGTCCAAGGGAAGATTTCTCTCAAAAATAAAAGCAACGATGTCGTCTTTGTTCCCGTCTCGACCAAGAATATCTATCAGTCCTTTAGTTGTCTGAAAATCTGCGGTTCGGCTTTTCTCTACAAAGATAGTGTGCATCATATCCAACCTCCCAGATTGCGTTTGGGAATCATCGTGCTTCTCATACACAAATATCAAAAGATGGTAACCCAGGCCGAATACCTTTTGAGTTGCTGATCGAAATGGGCAAGAGGACTGTGGCTGCTTAATGCTGGTCACCTTGATATCTACTTCGAGACCCGGCAGATCGATTCCCGAGGCTGAATTTCCTTCTTCATAATGGTACTTCTCTAGCAGATAAGCTGTGAACTTATGCTCTATATAAGTACCAATGGTCTTGCCATCTGTTACTCCAAAAAGCGCGGGCTCAGCGCAAGAAGACTCTAACTCAGCAAAATCAGCCGCTTCATCGCACAAGTTTTCAAGCGTTAGCTTCGGTTTCATATTCGATTTATAGAATCTCTCAGTTTAATGATATGTCATCTGCGCTATCAGCTAGCATTGCTAATGCGCATCCACATGGGTAGCTGTGAAGCTTTGCCAGCCTGAATGCGGTCAATTGCCGCTGTCATTTCTACGCGCACGTCAAATTCACTTTCAGCGTCAGCCACCTGCGTCAGCGGTTCTACGGCACCGGCGTCACCCAGTTCGTTCAAAAACCGTGCCGCCCGCCACCGCACCAGGCTAGAAGTATCTCTTAGAGCCTATCCGAAAAGTCGGCCATGTTTGCAGTATAGATTTCGTATTTTGTCGAAAAAGCCCTCGTCTGAGGATGTGGAAATTTCGTCTATGGGGGTCGAGATTTCCGGTCACACAGAGAGAGCTGGAGATGTTC
>JBBQAC010000199.1:0-8747 GCA_038315915.1 Phormidesmidales cyanobacterium | reverse complement strand
GCCTGACAGTTCAGCAAAGCGGCCCATTTCTTAGGGTTTTTGGCACTGGCGACCCGACTCGTTTTGACATCCCATAGGGCGTAGGCGCGATCGCCCAACAGTCCTTTCTCCCCAATTTCTGACATCTCTAATGCTTCACCCCGCATAGACTTCACCGGATAGCGCCATAGAGTCTTGAGAGTTCCGACGAATGTTCGATCCACAAATAGATTCCCAAATTGTGTACAAGATGACAAACCCTATCACGCAGATTTCATCCGGGTAGTAGCGAGGCTTACGGATTGTCGTCACCGCAAAGAGGGTCGATGCTAAAATAAGACTTGTGCTTAAGAGGTGTCTGACATGGCCAAAAAATCAAAGGGTTTTAGTGAACTCCTGAAGCAGCAGCGGCGGGAGAAAACTCACCAAAAAGCCATGCAAGGATTGGAAGATACGATCAGACAAGGGCCTTTAGGCAAAGAGTTTGTCGACATCGTAAAAAATCCGCAAGGCCATGCTAAGATGTCTGATGTCTTGGAGAGATTTGTCGAGCCCTATGAGGATGACGAAATGACTCTCAACCAGCGTCGAAACTTGTTGGGCCTCGCCGTCATCGCTTGGAACCTGGCACTTTTGCCCCAGTCTGAAAGAAAGGGCATGATAAAGAAGCTGATGCGAGAAGTGTTGAGGGGGGACGACCTACTGCTTCAGCGAGAAGCGCGGAGCCTTATTGAGGATATGGTTGCCCGTAAAGACCAGCTTTTTGCCGACAATCAGCGGTATATCGTTAGCTATGAACTGCAAGACCTGGGCACAGAGTTTCACCTGACGGTTGCTTCAACGCTTCCCGGTCAACCCACTACAGAATAGTCGCCAATCTAAGAGTTGTACTGATTTTTTGGGGCCGTCCGATTATTCGGTTGAGTTAGGTTGTTGGAGGTGAGAACGGGGAGTTGAGCGATCGCGTTCGGTTTCAGGTGCGATCACCCGATGAGGTGAGCAAAAAACGAGAATTTTCGGTGGTGAAGCCTGGTGAGGATTAGTTTACTGACGAACAGCATTATCTCACTAAAGTTTTAGCTGGCTGAGTGTGCGTTTTCTCTGCCGTCAACTGCCGTCAACTTGAAAATGCCGAAAAATCATGGCGCAGTTTTTCTAAAGTCTGCTTAAGCTGTTGATCTTCATAGCTGATAAGTTCTTCTAAGAGGAACGTCATCTGCTGTCGCTCATTCCTATCTTCTTCTATTTTGGCCATCTCTTGCTGAATCTGCTGCGACAACAGTCGCAGTTGTAGCTGGTTGACAGCCTGGTCAGCTAGCAATTCAAGTGCTCTAATTTGCGTTGATGTCAGTTGTTTGGGTTCAGAATCAATCACACAGAGCGTGCCCATTGCGCAGCCCTCGTCGGTGACCAAAGGTGCGCCCGCGTAAAACCGAATGTGGGGATCACCCGTCGTCAGTGGATTACGGGCGAAGCGCTTATCGGCCCGAGCGTCGGGCACCACCATGACCTCCGATTGCAAAATAGTATGTGTGCAAAAGGCCAAGTCACGAGGGGGTTCTGTGATCTCTATCCCAACTTTTGACTTAAACCACTGTCTGTCAACATCGATGAGGCTGATTAAGGCGATGGTCGTACCGCAGATTTGAGCAGCGAGTGCTGTCAGCTCGTCATAGGCTGATTCGGGTGCTGTATCTAAAACTTGGTAGCGCAAGAGCTGCTGAATTCTCTCTTCTTCATTATCAGGGTAGCCCGCCGGGACTGCGCCAAAAAAAGAACTTAGTTGCTGCTCTGCTAAACCAGCGTCAAGTTCTAAATTTGGGGACGCGTCATTTTTCAGGCAAGGATTCATTCTATAATCTCTCATTGAAGGGTAAGTGCTGAAGGCCCGAAACACGGGCTAGATGCCATTAAAGCTCTGACAGAAGCCAGCTATCTTTCGATGTAGGGCAAAGCTTGAGGAAAAGCCAACTAACTCCTTAAGACGTCCTAATTGGGATGCGCCAGCGGTTGGGAAATCTTACAGGGCAGCTCAATCACAAATTCAGTGCCCTGTCCGGGTGTTGAGTGGCAGTACAGCCTGCCGCCATGCTTTTCGACGATAACCCGATGGCTAATGGAGAGTCCTAAACCGGTTCCTTTGCCCACTGGCTTGGTGGTGTAAAAAGGGTCGAAAATTTTATTGCGAGCCTGCTTAGGAATGCCAGAGCCATTGTCGATAATAGAAATCGCAATCCAATTCGCCTTGATGACTTCGGTGCGAATTTGAATAGTGCTGATGTCAGGTTGAGCGGGCTCGGATTCGTTCTCGAAGGTATCTTGAACGTAGTGCGATCGCACCGCATCAATAGCATTGCTCAGCAAATGCCAAAACACCTGATTGAGCTGACTGGCAAAACATTCAACTGTCGGCAGATTTCCGTAGGTTTTAACCACTCTAATGGCCGACTGCCCTGGCAAAGCCTTCAGTCGGTTGGGCAGCAGTAGCAGGGTGTTATCAATGCCTTCATGAATATCGACCGGTTTCATGTCGGCTTCGTCTAACCGTGAGAAATTGCGGAGCGATTTGACAATTTCACGAATGCGCTCGGTGCCGCTTTTCATCGAGTCCAAGAGCCTGGGAAAATCTTTGGCGAGGAATTCCACATCAATGTCCTCTAGCTCTTCAATTTCTATCTGAATGGTCTGAGCTAAAGCGGGATCTGTCTTTTGGTAGTAACTAACCAAGGCCAGCAGTTCTTCAGCATACTGTTTAGCCGGTTTCAAATTACCGTGGATAAAATTAACTGGATTGTTGATTTCATGAGCTACGCCCGCGACAAAGTGACCTAATCCCGCCATTCTTTCGCTCTGAATGATTTGGGTTTGAGCACTTTGTAAGGTTTTAAGCGTTTGTTTAAGGGCATCTTCTACCCGCTTACGCTTGCGCAAATCTTTCTTCAGCTGCTCGTTTATTTCAGCTAGCTTAGCGGTACGCTCATCTCTCTGCTGGGTGGACTCAATTTCGGCAGCTTTGAAGGCTAGCTGTGTCTGCTGATGCGCTAGCGTTTCCTGCTGTAGCTGGGCCTGCATATTCAACGGATTCAAAGCTCGCAAAAGGCTGGATTGAGAAAGTACCCCGAGTAATTCTGCCTCCTGCTTGACAATGCCATACTCCGCTCCTCGCTGAGCCAGGGTCTGATAGGCAAGATGAAGCGAGTTTTCAGGAGAAAACACACACTGTTCCAGAGATATCATAATGTCTTGAGCGCAGAGTTGATATAAATCTTCTCCTGAAGCCAGAGATCTCACCAGCTCTCGCTCACCCACTAACCCTATCGGCTTGAGATTCTTAAACTCACCGAGTAACAACGACTCTATTGTGTCATCAGGCTCTAGTTTTTTTGTGATGATTAAGCAACCAACTTGATGCTCTACCATCAAAACTGATAATGCCGAAATCGAATCGTTAGATGAGGCGATGACCACACCAGTGCACACCGCCGCCAAAGCATCCTTTATAAGTCTTTTGGATGAAGCGGAAGCAATAACGTAGAGGTCTGTCTCTGTTGAGCACGCGGTCTGTAATACGGTATCGAGTGACATAGGTAATCAATCCAAGAGATAGCTGAAAGGATGAAGCTGGAGCAGTCAGAAGAACCAACGGAAATGAAATGCGGCGTTCTTTAGTGGCGGCTGACATCGTTAGATGCGCTCTGATAAGTCAAGTAGCGCATCTTCTTGATGAGTCAAGATAGTGCAGTCCGAAAGCGGGTAGGCCATGCAAGGAAGAATGAATCCAGCTTCTTCTTCCTGTCGCTTCAAGAAGCAGTGCAAATGCTCGACTGTTCCTTCTATTAGCTTTGCCGTACAGCTCACACAAGCCCCAGCCCGACAGGAAACCGGGAAATCGATACCTTGTTGTTCTACTATATCTATAATTACCTCATCCCCACGAACTTGGAGGATTTTATTAAGAGATTTATCTGGGCTGACGAGTCTGATCTGATAAATATGGGGAGAATTTGAAATCGACATAGTTCGAGAGCCTCTTGGCCTGCTTAGGCATAGGGTGTACAGTCAACGTGCTATAGATAGCGCGCAAGAGATACTTGCAATAAATATTGACAGGACGTGTGATTTAAAGGGCGGACTCAGGTTTACTCAGATGAGTTGAGGAGCTGTTCTTCCTGGTGAATGAGAACAGTGCAGTTCGAGAGGGGATAAGCTGTACAGGTTAAAATAAACCCATCCTCTTCTTCCTGACGGCTGAGGAAACAGTTCTGATGCTCGACTCTGCCTTCTACCAGTCTGCCAGTGCAGCTAGTGCAAGCGCCTGCTCGGCAGGAAACCGGCAGATGAATACCCTGCTGCTCGGCGGCATCCATAATCATCTCATCGCTGTGAACTTGGAGAATTGCGCTGATAGAGTTGCTTTCGTCAATGAGTTTGACTTGGTAGATTTGGGGGAAATTTTGGTTTGACATAGTTTGAGAATGCTCCCAACCTTTTATGATAAAAATGCGTAGTAGCAACAGAGCCTGTGAAACATCAGTATCTGTTGAGCGTTCTTATAGAACAGTTTGCCCTACCCTCAAATCTAAATTTCAGATTAAATTCCGAGAATCGATAAGATCTGTTAAGTACTCTTCACGTGAACTTTCAAAAGGTATGCTCTACCGTAAAGCCTTCTCTATCTATTGACTAGGCGTTGTTCTTAGCGCTATTTTTTGATAAGTAAACGGTCATAGCTAACTGAAGTTTAGACAACTATTGTTGATGGAGCGATCGCGAAACATTTGCTAACGTAAGCCTTTCGCTCAAGAGTTATCCATCACGGCTAAGAAATCAAAGGGTTTCAGTAAGCTATTGAACAGCAGCGGCGAGGAAGAACTCGGCAGGACGCCATGCAAGAAATCGTTAGCTACCAGTTGTAAGATCTGGGCACGGCGTTGAATCTTATGGTTGCTTCAACGCTGCCGCGAAACTGCTGAGAAACCATCGCCAATTTAAGAATTGTAGTGATGTGTTCGGATTCGCCCGATTTTTTGGTTAAGACAGGTGTAGCAAACGCTATAGGTTCCTGGGAGATAGCCAAATGCGGCAGTGGTGGAGAAGCGTAGGGTATGGGTTGATGGGGTTGGCGATCGCTCTCACCTTTGCAGCCTGCAATCCCAACAACCGCAGCGACGATTCTGCGACCACTAATCCAACTGATCCATCGGCATCGCTACCGCCGCTGAAGCCGTTTCCTGAAGTCGTGAAGCTGACTACCCCTGAGCTGCCCAATTGGATTGAGCAAATTAGCCCGACAGATGAGGCCGATTCGCTGGCGCAGATTCGGATTCGGTTTGAAGCGCCGCTGATTCCGCTGGAGAGTCTGGAAAGTCCTGATCGGGCGGCAACACTCGACCAGTTTGAGCTGGTGCCTGATCTACCGGGAGAATTTCGCTTTTTGACGCCGCGCATGGTGGGGTTTCAGGGCGATAGGGCTTTGCCCAAAGCTACCCGGTTTCAGATCACGCTGAAAGCTGGGCTGAGCGATCTGGAAGATCACAAGCTGGCAGAAGACCTGGCTTGGACGTTCAATACTGAGCCGATTGAGCTGACGGATTTGCCGGGACTGCCGGGAGATTCCGAGAATGAGGCAGAACCTGTTGAGCTAGAGCCGACTTTTGAGCTGACGGCAAATACGGCGCTTGATCTGGACTCACTGAAGTCTCATGTGAAGCTGGTGCCTGCGGGTCAGGAGCGGTCGGTTCCAGTCACGGTGGCGCTGTTGGAAGATGAGCTATTAGAAGACAAGCCACAGGATACAACAGGGGACGAAGCGTTTGCTCCCTCTGTAAAACGCTATGGGATTACGCCGAAGCGGGAACTGAAGAAAGCAACAGAATATCGGCTGGCGATCGCCCCTGGCATCAAACCCGCTCAAGGCAACCTGGCAAGCGAACCCGAGTGGAACCGGCAGCTCACGACCTATGCGCCACTGTCTTTTGAAGGTCTGCCTGCTGAGGGTGAGCCCGGTTATGGCGGGGCCTATGGCCGGTTTACAAACGGGCTGGCGCGGCTTCAGTTTAATAACGGGCTAAAGGCGGAGTCGGTGCCAGAAGCGATTACGGTAGAGCCGCCGCCAAAAGAGGCTCCACAGCTTTTACGGCCTTACGATGGCTACAATGCGGTGGACTTGAACCCCTGGGCACTAGCGCCCAACACAGAGTACACCTTTACTATAGGCGCGGGCCTGACCGATCAGTTTGGGCAGAGGCTTGGCGAGCCGGTGACCGCGAAGTATAAGACGGGCGACCTGTCGGCTGAGCTGTGGGCACCGTCGGGGCTGAATATTTTTCCGACAAGTCAGGATTTGCAGCTCAATATTTCGGCGGTGAATTTGCCCGAGGGCTCGTACAAAGCGGCGTTTGCGACAGTGCAGCCGACCGATCTAGTCTATACCGATTCGGCCTATCCGCGCGACTCTAACGCTGACCTGCTGCCGCCGCCCTCTCAGTGGCAGTCAGTTGCGGTAAGGGGTGAAAAGAACAAGGTGACGGAGAGCGCTATCCCTCTGGCTCAGAAGCTTTCGGGGAAGACGGGGATGCTGGCCTACGGGGTGCAGGCACGGACGGTGCAGGTGGAAGGGCAGTGGCAGGAGCCGAACTTTTACGGCCTGGTGCAGCTCACTAACTTGGGCGTGTTTGCCCAGTGGTTTCCCGAAGGGGGACAGGTGCGGGTGCATCATCTCTCGGATGGGTTGCCGGTGCAGGCGGCGACGGTGGAAATTTACCGCTCCGAGCTGGAAGCGGGACGGGGTACGCCTGAAGCTTGTGCGACCGGGAAGACGAATGAGAACGGGGTTTTGCGGCTGGATGCAGCAGGGCTAAAGGGCTGTATGCTGGGGGCTGCGCAGTTTGATGAGCCGCCTGAGCTGTTGGCGATCGCCACCGAAAATCAGGACTGGGCTTTTGTGCGCACTCAGCCCTACAGCGGCAGCTATGGCTACGGCATTTACGCTGATTGGGAGGGAAACAGTCCGCAGTCGCGCGGCACAATTTTTTCAGATAGGCAGCTCTATCAGCCGGGGGAAACCGCCTGGTTTACGGGCGTGGCAGACTATCTCGAAGGTGGCGTACTGAAGCAAGATAAACAGGTTGCTTACAGCGTCACTTTGAAAGATCCTGGCGGGAACACGGTAGATCTCGGTCAGCAGACGACTAACGACTTTGGCACTTTTTCAGTTTCGTGGAAAGCGAGCGAACAACAGGCTGTCGGCAATTACAGCATTCAGGCTAAAAGCGGCGCGGGCGTTACGATTCAGGGCGAGTTTCGCATAGCTGAATTCAAGCCACCGAACTTTAAGGTGGACTTGGCGTTCGATGAAAAGATTGTGGGACTTGGTGAGAGCGTTGAGGCGAAAACGCAGAGCAATTATCTGTTTGGCCCGCCAGTACAGGATGCGAGCGTGGCTTACTATGTGACGCGATCGCCCGCCGACTTTGTCCCGACAGGCTGGGATAAGTACAGCTTTGGCCGCCGCTGGAATTGGCCAGAAGAGAAGCCGGAAGTGTCCAGCGATGTGTTGCAGACAAGTGGAATGCTGAACAATGAAGGTGCTGATGCACTGGAGATTGCTGTGGAAGATGACCTGCCCTACCCAATGCTTTACCGGGTGGATGCGGAAGTCTCCGACGTGTCGAATCTCTCAGTGGCGGCGGCGCAGACGTTTACTGTGCTGCCAAGTGAGCGACTGATTGGATTGAAAGGAGACTTTGTGGCGACGGCGGGAGAAGATTTTCCGGTGGAGCTGATTGTGACGGATGCGAGTGGAAGCGCGATCGCCGGTCAAAGAGTGCGCTTGGAACTGCAAAAGGCCACCTACAGCCGGGTGACTCAGGTAATTGAAGGCAGTCGCACGCCGGTGGATCAGGTGGAATATGAGACGGTGGCGACAACTATCGTTCGCTCTAAAAAGACCACTCAAACGGCTGAGCTGACCCCGCCGGAGTCGGCGAGCTATCGGCTGCGGGCCAATTTTGTGGATGCGGAGAGCGACCGCTCTGCAACCGACTTTCACCTTTGGGCAACAGGCAAGACGCCCGTATTCTGGGGAAACCGCTACGACGATAACCGCCTGGAAGTAAAGCTCGACAAAGAGAACTACAAAATTGGTGAGACAGCGACTGCGCTGATTCAATCGCCTTACCCGGACGCGGATCTGTATTTTGCGGTGGTTCGTCACGATGTGATTTATGAAACGCAGATGCCGATTGAGGGCAGTGCGCCTCGGGTGCAGTTTACAGTGACGCCTGAAATGTTGCCGAATGCGGCAATTGAGGCGGTGCTCGTGCGTCGGGGTGAACCGTTACAAGAGTTGGAAGATCCGGGTGGTTTGGAGAACCTGGCGAGCATCGGCTTTGCCCCGTTTGCAACTAGCCTGGAAGGTAAGTATCTGAATGTGCAGGTGAAGCCGGGACGGGTATCGCTGGAGCCTGCCGAGACGGAAACACTCTCTTTAACGCTGAGAGATGAAAAGAACAAACCCGTCCCTGGCCAGTTTACGGTGATGGTGGTGAATGAGGCGGTGCTACAGCTCAGCGGCTATCGACCGCCCGATTTGGTAGAGACAGTGTATGCGGAGCAGCCAGTGAGCTTGCGCTTTGCTGACAACCGGCAGGATGTCACATTGTCACCGCTGTCTTCCCCATTGGACAAGGGCTGGGGCTACGGCGGCGGCTTCTCCAATGCGGCGGCGAGTACGCGCTTACGAGAAGATTTCAAGGCGCTGGCTTTCT
>JBBQAC010000320.1:0-4149 GCA_038315915.1 Phormidesmidales cyanobacterium | reverse complement strand
GCAAAGCGTTCGAGCAAAGATCCTAAAAATCAGCTTCAGGAATACGCGCAGGCAAACGGGGCAAAAGAACTGCCCAAGTATATGACAGAGCAAATTGGCGGGCCAGGCCATGCGCCAGAATTTGTCTCCAGAGTGTACATTGACGACGTGCTCTATGGCGAAGGAAGAGGTCGCAATAAGAAAACGGCAGAGAGAGAAGCCGCCAACGATGCTTTAGACAGGCTTAAAAAACGCGGATTGCTTTAACATTATCCCCGCCTGAAGCGATACCGTTTCAGGCGAGGTTTATTATCTCGGGGGGTGATAACCCAGGCTTGGTTGCCGATCAGGTAGTCGTAGATGGCGACGACTGCAATCGAGTTTTTTAAGATCACATAAAAGGGTAAGAAGAGAATGTGCTGAATATAGTAAAACAGCGGATAAGATCTGGAGGCTACTTTAGCGGCTGCTAAGACTTGATAAATGCCGCTGAAAATTGATAGCGCACTGGCAACGAGCAAATAGAGGTGCATCTCCCTAGAAGCAGTGGGTACCAGCCAAAAGCTGAGCAGCACCGGCAAGAGCTGAAAAGAGATTACTGCAAACAGTTCGCAGTAATACAGCAGATACGTCCAGTAAAACTTTTGCCAGGTGCTGAAGTAGGGCGATCGCCACAGACGTCGCTGGTAAATCAGAGACACTTCTAACCAGCCATGCGCCCACCGTTTGCGCTGAAACCAGAATGCTTTTAGCGAGGTAGGGGCTAGCTCTGTGGTGACGATACTGCGATCATGCAGAATTTGATAGCCGTTGAGCAGCGTTCTTAAAGAAGCATCAATATCCTCCGTCAGGCGGCTGGGATTGAACCGAATGCTTTTGAGCACAGACGTGCGCCAGTAGCCATTCGAGCCGCCAAATATGCTGGAATCAGTCAGAAACGACTTAGCCGCATGACTGATGCCATAGAGCTGCTCAAACTCAAGGGCGACATTCGCCGCCAAAAAGTTTTCGCGGTAGTTGCGAATAACGTTGCGCCCTTGCACTACGTCATAGCCCTGCGCGATCCAGTGCCATGCTCGCATGAAGCAGTCGGCGGCGGGATGATGATCCGCGTCCAGCACACAGGCGATTTCTCCTGTAGCAATGTCGATGGCTGCGTTGACATTTTCAGCTTTAGATCGACTGCCTTCGACTCGCAAAAGCGTCAGTTCCGGGTGCTGTTTTGAGAGCCTGCGCAGCTCAGTTTCAACCAGGAGATCAATCGGCGTATTGTAAGCCAAGATAATCTCCAGTCCGCCAGTCGGTCGCTGAATGTGAGACAACAAATGCTGAATAGTTTCAACAATGATCGCCTGCTCATTGGGTAAATAAGCCGCGACTAAAAACGAGCAGCGCGGAACCGGGGCGATTGGAGAAGGCCGTTCAGACCCCCGAATACCTATCCTTGCCTTGAATCGAGTCCGTCTCTGCTCTGACGGGCGATCAAACTGACGACGGTGAGTCGCGAACCTACGAAATATTGCGTTGCTTGTCTCAACGGCGATCATCACCGCGTTGAACAAAAAGAAAGTCAACACGACGGCGCGCGGGGTGAACAATGACCACCCCTGTAGGAGTAAGCACGTATAGAATACGGCTGGCAGGCCAATCAGTAGCGCGTAGGTGAAAATGAGCTTTTGAAGCTCGCCTGACCATCTTTTTGTCACGGCCCTGTTCTCCTTGCCGCTTCAAACGACAGTCTTAATTGCTTTAATCATCGAATGAGTGCTAACAGGAGACTTTGCCGGCTCGATCAGCTTCAAGGTGTCAGCGCTGGCCCATATCGTTTTCTGACCGTTATGAATTTGACAAAGATAGGTTTTCCCTTCGTCGAGCAGGGTTTCGACTTTGAGCACCTGCCAGTCTCGGCTGCGGTCATAGCTAACGCGATCGCCCACGGCGGGCAGCCAGGCCGAAAATTCGGCAGCAGGGTTGAGGGCCAGCAAATAGTCGATATCGCGCCACAAGTGCAAAACCGTCCGCTGAAGAAAAGGCCGAACGGCATCGGCAATCATCGCCAGCACCAGTGTTCCTACTACCATCAACGGTAGCGCCAGCCAATAGCGCCACAGGCTTTCTTTGACCCACAGGTTAATAGTGCGATCAATGACAAAGCCGTGAATTAAAAAATAGCTGTAGCTGTGAGATCCTAGCTGCCGCATCGCTGTTGACAGCGCTGGGGAACTGCTAAGCGATCGCAACAACGCCGCCAAACACATCACCAAGCCCACCGGTAGCAGCAAATCACACACAACCCAGCCCGCCTGGTAAAACTGAGCGATAAACCCAATGACGTACAGAAAAAGTCCTACCGACATCAGCCGCTGAGAACGCCAAAACAAAGGCCCCCGATGATTGCAGTAGGCATCTGCTATCACCATGCCCAAAACAAAAGTACTCAGCTTCGCCAAAAACGAAACGAACGGTAGCCAGTCATTGGGCGTGTCCACAATGGCATAGGTCAAATGCCCACCAAATTGATAGACGGCCTCATAGCGATAGGCCACCGTCAGCAGCAGACTCACCAGCAGCAAGTTTCGTGCGCCCCACCGCTGCAGGAGAGCCCAGAGAGTAGGCGAAATCAGCGTAAAACTAATTATCAGCGGGATAAACCACCAGGGGCCGCTCGTATTCAACAGAACTTCGCCCTCAAAATCGAACAGCAGCGGGAAAGTAAGCCCTGCGAAGATATCCCACGGCGCAGGCCGGTAGCTATTGGTCGCCAACCCAATCAGCCAAAGCACCGGATAAGCCAGCCAAGCCACCGTCCAAAACGGCCAGAGAATTCGCAGCAGGCGCTGACCAATAAATTGACCCGCGCTGAGCCGGTAGGCTTTGTTTCGCAGCGAAAGCACTAAAACAAAGCCAGCGATCAAAATGAAGACATCAACCGCCTGAAATCCAAACCAAACTGGCAGCGAAAACGCCAGCCCCAGACCGTTTTTGCCAAAGCCCTGGCTAGCGGCTACAACTGCTGTCAAATTGGCTTGCAACCCATCAGGCTGAGGCGTGTACGCATAGTCTGCAAATAGCAACTGAGCGTGGTATAGCAGGATACCAACGGCTGACAATACCCGAATACCTTCAAGCCAACTGAGCGGACGCTGTGAAGGCTGAGGATGAATAGGGAAAGTTTGAGACATGGGCGCTTAACTTACTTACATCTGTCTTCAGATAACTTAATAGCATCAATAACATTTGATTGGTAATAAATGTGACACTTCATTCATTCAAAAGTCAGTAACGCTGACCTGAGATGGCGCGTTGGTGTTAATGCTGGCGGCTTTACAGAACTGCGCGGAAGCCTTGAGCACTTATACCTTGTAGGCTTGCCAGTGGATGATGCGGCAGTGACGCAGAACTTGCTTGGCTTGTAAAACGTTCTGACTTGAGCCCTTTATGCCGGTTAGACAATCGCCTCGTTTGAGGCGATCGCTATACAGCGCCACCGAACGATCAGGCAAACCCAGAGCGCCGAATGCCTTCGCAATAGTACTTTTGAAGTCACTGGCAGGGGAGATCAGCGAACTCAGCCGTCCGCCCACGATGACGGGGCCAATTTCTGGCAGGGTGACTACGCTGACACTATCGACCAGACCAGTCAAGCCAGCCAGCATATCACTTGAAGATGAGCTAGCCACAGCAGGTATAAAGCCAACATACGGACTACCAGAAGCACTCGTGAGTAATTTGCCAGGCGAACTGCTTACCGAACTGTCCGAGCCGTCCGATAAAGAACCGTAGCGTTGGCAAGCCCCTTTCTGTGGAGTATCACCCCATCTGGCCAGGAAAAAAAGCTGATGAGCCAAATAGCCCGACTGAATAAGTTTCTCTAACGCCAGCGTCGCGTCTTGGTAGGCAAGAAACAAACCCAACCCGAGCATAGAGCGATCCGAACGGTCAACACCTCCGTCAGCGTCTCCAAGGCATTGCTGAGTTTTGGTCATGTCGATAACTGCCATCGTCAGTTTCCTTTTAGCCAGTTAGGGTTTGAAAGAGTTCTTCTTTTGTTTACAGAGCAGAGCTTAACGGCGAAAAGTAAAAAAGCCGATAAGGTCTGAGAAACAGATGGTTTAAGACTGTCTATTTGGGCAAATGCTTTGGCTCAAGCCCTGCTGTCAAAAGGGATTG
>JBBQAC010000351.1:0-3573 GCA_038315915.1 Phormidesmidales cyanobacterium | reverse complement strand
ACGGGGTGGCTCTACCATCACCTTTAACGAAGCCCAGTCTTACATGGGTTTTTGGTGGTCGGCTGGAGACAGCACCAATAGCATTGAGCTGTTTGGTGAAGATGACGCCTCTTTGGGACTTTATTCCACCGCTTTAGTCTCTAAATTTATTGAAGCGTTGCCGAAAGCTGAGGAAGATGCCTATCGTGGCAATCCCAATCAGCAGTTCTTAGGACAAAATGCGGGCGAGTACTATAGCTATCTCAATTTCTTTGGTACAGGCGGCACTAAGATCAAAAAAGTGGCCCTTAACGGTGTTAACTTTGAATCTGATAACTTTGCTTTTTCGACGGTAGCGAAGAGCACTACAGGTGAAATCCTCAGCGGTGAAGCAACAGACATACCTGAGCCTACGACTGTTGTGGGTCTACTGGTAGTTGCAGCGGTGGGTGCAGTTTCGGTGCGGCGGCGGCAGAGTGCTGTTGCGACGTAAGCTCGATAGGCAGTACTAGCCTAAAAAAGGCTGAAGCATGTGTAGCAAAGTGCGGATGTATTCGCGCTTTGCTACACATGCTTCAGCCTGCTGCTACCTGTAGCTTTCAGCCGTTGATACTGCACGAAGCAAAGTGCCGGAAGCTATATGTTCGGAGTATGTCCCTTTGTACCGCTTCAGCTTTGAAGTGAGAGCGATTTAGACGAGTCGAAAAAGAATCCCAGCAATGCAGACTGTGATCGAGAGACGCGGGGCCACTTTGGAAAACTATTGGAATGGCAGGCTATCAGGCATTGCCGAATTCACAATTGCCTCAATCAATACTTCCGGTTCCACAGGTTTTGTGATGCAGCTTTGGAACCCTGATTGCAGCGCTCTTTGACGATCAAAGTCTCTTGCATAAGCGGTTACGGCGATCGCTCGGATTGTCCCCCCCTGATGAGGCGGGCGATCGCGAATGTGTTGAATCAGCGTATAACCGTCCATTTCAGCCATGCCGATGTCGCTGACTAAGACATCAGGAACCCGCTGATCTAGCTCTTTCAAGGCCGCTAAGCCCGAAGCAACAGCCGTGACCGTCGCACCCCTTTGTTCTAGTAAAAATGCTTGAAACTCGCGGGCATCCGCATCATCATCCACAAGGAGAATTTTCAGGCCACTTAAGACACTGTCAGTATTTTCCACTTTGGCTTGGGCGGGCTCAGCAGGCATTGGAGGCTGCTGCTGCGCGACCGGCAGTTGTACCGTAAATGTCGCGCCCCGATCCTCACCCAAACTCTCCGCTTTGACAGTTCCCCCGTGCATCTCCACAATTTGCCTGACGATTGCTAGCCCCAGTCCTAAGCCTCCAAATCTGCGGGTGGTGGTAGAGTCTGCCTGACGGAAATACGCAAACACATGCGGTAAAAACTGCGGATCGATTCCTTTACCAGTATCACGCACTCGAATCTCTGCCGATTGGCCCAATTGCCGCAGTTCGACCGTAGTTTGTCCGCCCGCAGGCGTGAATTTGACGGCGTTGGTCAGCAAATTCCACACGACCTGCTGGAGCCGGGTCGCGTCCCCAGAGACAGAGGCCACTGTCGTATCCAGATCAAGCAAAATCTGAATGTTTTTGGCCTCTGCTGCCAAGCGAACTGTTTCTATTGCAGACGAAATGACAAAGGGCAAGCTGACCGGGGCCGCTGTTAAAGTCAGCTTGCCCTGCATAATGCGAGAGATATCTAAGAGATCTTCAATTAACTGAGACTGTAGTTTGGCATTGCGTTCAATGGTGTCTAAGGCTTTGGTTCGCTGGACTGAGTCGAGTTTGCCGGTTTGCAACAACCGCGTCCAGCCCAAAATTGGGTTCAGGGGCGATCGCAGTTCATGGGAGAGCACCGCCAAAAATTCGTCTTTAATGCGATTAGTTTGAGTTAATGCTTCAGCGCGTGTCTCCAGCTCTAAGACCAGACGCGATCGCTCCAAGGCAATCGCAACTTGATCGGCGATCGCCTGCATGAGATCGAGTTCATCGTGAGTAAAGTGATCGCGCTGACGCGTGCCTAACCCTAAAGTGCCTAAGATGCGATCGCCGACAATGAGCGGATGGCTGGCATAGGCTCTGATGCCAATCGACTGTAGCGGCAGCGCCAGGGGACTATCAGAAGCTAGCGCTGCTTCAACTACGATGGGTCGGCGCTGTTGTAGAGCGCACCCACAGACGCCTTGCCCAAGCCCCAAAACACTTGCAGCTTCAGAAATTTCGTCTGAGACGCCGCCACAGGCATGAAGCCGAAGCCGTTGCTGATCTTCCTCAAATAGGTAATTAAAGTAAACTTCAAGTCCCAAATAGGTTGAAACCTGAGCAAACAAATTGGCTAAGAAAGTTTTGGGGTTCTCGTTCAGGAGTAGGTCATTTGCGGTGGTAGAAAGTAGCTTCAGCCGATTGTTGCTAGCTTGCAGCTTCGCTTCAGCCTGCTTACGCACTGTAATATCAGCAAGCGCACCAGGGAACGCGATTGGTTTGCCTGCACCGTCGTACTCAACTTGGCCTCGTGCCGTTAGCCAACGCTCTTCGCCCGTAGCCGTATGAACGCGATACTCAGACGTATAGACTTTGCCTGTCTTGATCGCCTGCTGAACGGCAGCTAAAACGCGATCGCAGTCTTCCTCATGAATTGAGTCGATAAAAAAACTAATCGGCAACCCTTCGGTGGCTGCATTAGTTGGGTCTACCCCAAACAAGTGAGCAAACGCAGTACTGACAACGACCCGATCAGTCGGGATGTCCCAGCGCCAAACATACGCAGAACCTGCGGTTAAAGCAGAGTCTAACTGAACATTGGTTTCTTGTAGCGCCGCATCGACCTGGGTAATCTTGTGAGCCGCCAATCTTAGGTCTAGTTCATCAACCACCATTGCGGCTAAGTCAACCAGCGTGGCCTGCTGATCCGCGCTCAAGGGCGCACGAGGCTTAGCGTCAAGCAGACACAGCGTACCTAAGTTGAAGCCATCCTCAGTAATCAAGGGTGCGCCCGCATAAAATCTCACCCCTGGTTCACATTGCACAAATGGATTGCAGGCAAAACGCTCATCGAGTTTAGTATCAGGAACAATCAGCGGCTCATCTGTTAGCACAGCAAAGCTACACAGGGTCGCATCGCGTGGCACTTCGCGGGCATCAAACCCCACACAGGACTTAAACCAGGCTCTCGACTCGTCTACTAGCGAGATGAGCGCAGTCGGCACATTGAACAGCCGCGCGGCCAGCTTAGTAATGCGATCAAAGGCCACCTCAGGAGACGTATCCAGCACCCTGTAGCGATATAGCGCGCTCAAGCGCTCAGTTTCGTTTGCCGGTACAGGCATAATGGGCTTTTGCAATGAGGCGTCAGACATATTTTAAGGGTGCCGAATTAGGAGCAAGATGTTCCCTGGAAGTGTTCATTTTACTCATTTGACCAGGCTGTTGTTTTGGCGCTGAAGGGGTGACACAACCTATGAAAGCGATACATAGAGTCGGTTTTGCAGACTATAGGCAAAAAAAGATAGGCTAGTTTTGCAAACCAAAGCCTATCGAATCAATATGATACCTTCAGTTTACCAAACTGCCCTCAAAC
>JBBQAC010000146.1:0-11300 GCA_038315915.1 Phormidesmidales cyanobacterium | reverse complement strand
GGGTCGTAGAAGGTATCAACAACCGACTGAAGTTAATCAAACGCTCTGGCTACGGCTTCAGAAACTTTGAGCGCTTTCGACTGCGATGCCTCATTTGCTGGCATTTCCCTACCGCCGCTGCATAATCAATCCCGTAGAGCCGACGTTTTTTGGGTGAGAGATAAAGTCAAATAAAAACCCCCTTCGGCACACAGGTACTAAAGGGGGTTTTACAATTTTATACAGTCGATCTGAAGATCACGAACTGCCGGTGAAAGCAACCTCTGGAAACTTACTCTGGGCTTCGCTCATCGGCTTGGACTTGCCTTCTTCCTGCCAATAGTTAATGATTTCAGTAGCCTTGTTAAGCAGCTCGACCCGCTCTTCGTCCGTAATCCAGGACTTGGATTCGACTTCAGTCTTTAACTGTTCCCAAGCGTCGTTACGGGGCCAAAAAAAGTATGAAGTCAGCGGGCTCGTGCCTTTGCCAACGACCTGGTCGACCGCTAGCGCTACATCTTTATCTAACCAAAGTACCTTTAATATGAACCGGGCTTCTGATTCGTTTGATTCATTAATAGACTCTACAGCGGACTCCAAGCGAAAACCTCCTATTACGACCCCACAAATAGGGCAAAACTACAGTTCTCTAGGATACCACAAATCTATAATTTAGGGCGAGTATACCTACTCGTATACTCGTATTTATGGCTATTATCCTCATCACCGGCCCTGCTCGCTCGGGTAAAAGCGAATGGGCAGAACACTTAGCGCAGCAGCAGGCTGTTCAAAAAGACCAGCAGGTTGTGTATGTTGCCACCGCCCAAAGTTACCCGGATGATGCCGAGTGGCAGGCCCGCCTTACCAGACACCGGCTCAGGCGACCAGCCCATTGGCAGTGTCGGGAAGTCCCACTCAAGCTGGCTGGCGCGATCGCCGCCCACAACCAAACCCACTGCCTGCTGATAGATTCCCTGGGTACCTGGCTAGCCAACCTGATCGAACAGGACACAGAGGGTTGGGATAAAGCGCAGCAGCAGTTGCTGGGCGCACTGACAGAAACGACTGCTGATGTAATTCTGGTTGCCGAAGAAACCGGCTGGGGACTGGTGCCTGCCTATGAGCTGGGGCGGATTTTTCGCGATCGCCTCGGCACCCTCAGCCGTCGCGTCGGCGAAATTGCCAGCGACGTTTATCTGGTCACAGGCGGCTACGCGCTCAATCTTGCCGTCGTCGGGCAGCCCATTCGTCCAAAGTTTGACTCTACAGATCCTTAATTGTTTCCGGTGAGAGCATAGCCACCCCAAAATCGAGCGCTATGATCAGGTATGTTTATCTGCACTATCAAAATTACAAATGGCTTCTCACACCGAAGTAAAAAACTACCTGGCTCACTGGTTCCAACTGGGCAAACAGGTGATGAGTGACGATGGCCGGGTGACGCTTCAGCCTGAGAAAGTGGTACAGGGCGATCGCTTCAGCCCCGAATTTGAAGCCTGCTGGGCCGAAATTCTCAAGACAGAAGGCGAATCTTTTTACCTGAAAGGTACCGACCAAACAATTGCCGAGCTGCTCTCCCCCCAATGGGATGTCGTCAGTTGTGCTCGCTGCGAAATGCCCGTCCCCATGCCACAAACAGACTTTGCGCCCCGTTCCTGCCCCTGCGAAGATCTCTCAAACTGGCCTAACGAAGAAATTCCCCGGCCCCGACTGCCAATTGACAGTTACCAGCATCTCACTCGCATGAACGAGCGCTTGCAGTCCCATTCCACCTCTGACTGACTAGCCGTCAGCCCACTACACAGCCACCTTCGACTGGCTTACTTCATCAGTGCGAGCAATGTCATAGGTCAAAAAGTCCTTGGCCATTAGCGTATTTGGGAAAATCGCCTGGGCTTCACTGAGCAAGTCGCCGAGATCCAGCACGTTCCCAGGTGCATAGCGAGGGCTGAAGTGCGTCATGATCAGCTGCTTCACCTGAGCGGCTAGCGCCACCTGCGCCGCCATCGTCGAAGTCGAGTGCATGCGCTGATAGGCCAAGTCTGCATCCTGATGGGCAAATGTCGCCTCGTGGATCAGCACATCTGCCTTGTCGGCTAGCTCAATAGCGTTATCGCAAAATACCGTGTCAGTGCAGTACACAAACTTGCGCCCGACAATCGTTGGCCCACACAGCTCTGCGCCGCTAACTTTGCGACCGTCGGCCAGAGTCACGACTTCGCCGCGCTTGAGCTGGCCGTACAGTGGCCCCGGTGGGATGCCTAAGGTCGCCGCTCGCTTGACATCAAAATGGCCGGTGCGATCTTTTTCCTCGACCCGGTAGCCATGGGCTGGAATACGGTGCTTGAGCCGCTGACAGGTGACGACATAGTCGTCATCTTCGTAGACCTTTCCGGGCTCAGTGACGTGTACGCGGATGGGGTAAGACGACTGAGTTTTGGAATAGCGGCGGCAGGCGTCGAGATACTTGGCGAGGTCGGGCGGGCCGTAAATATCAATCTGCTGCTGGCCGGTGCCCGCCATGCCGCAGCTTGCTAGCAGCCCCGGCAGACCGAAAATATGATCGCCGTGCATATGGGTGACAAAAATCCGGCGGATCTGGCTGGATTTGAAGTCGCTTTTTAAGAACTGGTGCTGGGTGCTTTCACCGCAGTCGAACAGCCAGACCTCAGCTCTTTGGGGCAGACGCAGGGCGACGCTGGATACGTTGCGCGATCGCGTCGGCACACCCGAACTCGTTCCTAAAAAAGTAATCTGCAAAGCTTTGAAATTTCATCAGCACGTCAACTCTATACTGACAGAGATTATCCGCAATGCGGCGACGAACCCTCTGATTCATTCCAAGAACCAAAGATCGCTCGAATCAGCAGGCGAAATGTCAGCGTTTGGTCACACAGCCTTTTGTTGCGCTGTTTGGACGACATTTTTTTGAATACATTCTCGAAGGGAAACTTCAGTCACAGCAGCAATTTCAAGTGATCAGCAACGTTTGATAAGCCGGTTCGCCTCTGTCTAGCGTAGTAAAAGGGGCGGAAAACCGTAAAGAATTATTACCAATGAACGGTAATTCTTGATACACTACTGGACGAAGATTTGACAGACTTCTTGTTCGAGAAGGCGAGGGGCAAATGCCACTGGTTTTTTCGTGAGCTGTCGTGTGAGAGCACGCAGTTAAGTTTTCTTCATTATTGAGAGATCAATACTATCTATTAGAAATCGACCCCAGCGCCTAAACGTTCGTTTAGGCGCTTTTTTTTGACTGCTTTTTATCCCCATTTCCCCCTGGCTATCCGATAATGAGTGGGTTGCTTGCCCCCGCGCCTGATTTGAGTTCTTCTGTAGATAAGCCAGATAAGCCTTTATTGATGCTGGTGGACGGTCACTCTCTGGCCTTTCGCTCCTTTTATGCGTTTGCCCGCAGCCGTGACGGCGGACTGCGTACCTCTACAGGCATTCCCACCAGCGTTTGTTTTGGCTTTCTCAAAGCGCTGATGGACACCCTGGAAGCAGCCAAGCCTGACTGTGTCGCCATCACCTTCGATCTGGATACACCGACCTTTCGTCACGAAAAAACCGACACCTATAAAGCAGGCCGCGCCGAAACCCCCGAAGAATTCACCGAAGATGTCGAAAATCTCAAAGCGCTGCTCACAGCCTTTAAATTTCCAATTTTTTGCGAACCTGGCTACGAAGCCGACGACATGATCGGCACGCTGGCCACGCGGGCAAAGGCGGCAGGCCAACGGGTGAAAATTCTCAGCGGCGACCAGGATCTCTTTCAGCTCATCGACCCCGAAGAAGACATCAAGGTAATGTACCTGGGCAGCACCTTTGCCCGCAACGATGGCTCGGCCAAAGAATATGGCGTGGCCGAAGTCTATGAAAAGCTGGAGATTTGGCCTGCTCAGGTAGTCGATTACAAGGCGCTGTGCGGTGACAGTTCCGACAATATTCCAGGCGTAAAAGGTATTGGTAAAAAAACAGCCGTCAAGCTGCTGGATACCTACGGGGATCTCGACAGCATTTACGCTTCTATCGATGAAATCAAGGGAGCAGTTAAGAAAAAACTGGAAGCGGGCAAGGACGATGCCGAACAGTCGCGCTATCTCGCCAAAATTATTACCGATGTACCGGCAGAGACTGACCTCGACACCTGCAAGCTAGAAGGCTTTGACCCGGAAGCAGTTGTACCATTGCTCAAAAAGCTAGAGCTACAGCACTTCATTAACCGACTGAGCAAGCTTCAGGCATTTTTCGGTGGCGAGTCGGACTATCAGCCGCCCAGTAAGGCCAAAGCTACGCCTAGAGTCGATGAGTTTGAAGATCCAGACCTGGCCTTTTTCAGCGCTGAAGAAACCGACGCCGTCGGCCAGATGGGGCTCAGCTCAGTCGATATTCAGCCTCAAGTAGTCACCACCGCCGCGCAGCTCAAAACGCTGGTGACAACGCTGCAAAGCTTTACCGATGTGAATGCGCCAGTCGCCTGGGACACCGAAACCAACTCTATCGATCCATTAGAAGCTGATCTCGTTGGCATCGGCTGCTGTTGGGGGGAAGACCCGACCGACTTGGCCTACATTCCAGTCGGGCACACTGCCGGGAAGCAGCTTGCGGTGGAGGAAGTCATAGCAGCGCTTCGGCCTGTGCTGGAAAGCGCAGACTATCCCAAAGCTTTTCAGAACGCGAAGTATGACCGCCTGGTGCTGCGGCGGGCAGGCGTGACATTAGCAGGCGTCGTTTTCGATCCGATGCTGGCGAGCTATGTAATCAATCCAGAGAGCAGCCATAACCTGTCCGATCTATCACTGCGCTACCTGGAGATGACGACGCTGAGCTACGAAGACTTGGTGCCGAAGGGGAAGACGATTGGGGAAATTGCGATCGCCCCCGTCGCCGACTACTGCGGCAGCGATGTCCACACCACCTACCGCCTAGTGCCCTTGCTCAGAGCCGAGCTAGCCAAATCGCCCGAGCTAGCAAAGCTATATAGCGAGGTGGAACTGCCCGTGGAGCCGGTACTGGCAGAAATGGAAGCCACCGGCATTCGGATCGACAAACCCTATCTCAACAAGTTTTCCAAACAGCTAGAAGGTGACTTAGCCAATATCGAAAAATCGGCTTATCAGTCAGCCGGTGGAGAATTCAACCTGGGGTCGCCCAAACAGCTCAGCACCCTGTTCTTTGACACGCTAGGACTGGACAAGCGCAAGTCTCGTAAAAACAAAACCGGCTATTCCACCGACGCGGCCACCCTAGAAAAACTCCAGGGCGACCATCCAGTCGTCGATGCGGTGGTAGAATATCGCACCCTCTCCAAGCTCAAATCCACCTATGTAGATGCCCTGCCCGCCCTGATTCGTCCGCACAGCCAGCGAGTCCACACCGACTTTAACCAGGCGGTCACCTCCACTGGCAGACTGTCTTCCTCCAACCCCAACCTGCAAAATATCCCTACGCGCACCGCCTTTAGCCGTCAGATTCGTCAGGCATTTTTGCCTGAGGAAGGCTGGCACCTGGTCGCGGCTGACTATTCCCAAATAGAGCTACGAATTTTGGCGCACCTCAGCGGCGAGCCGATTTTGCTGGAGACCTACCGTAACAATGAAGACGTTCACCGGCTGACGGCCACGCTCCTGTTTGAAAAGCCTAAGGAAGAAATCACAGCGGACGAGCGACGGATGGCCAAGGTGATCAACTTTGGTGTGATCTACGGCATGGGCGCAGCGCGATTTGCTCGGGAGACGGGGATTCACCGGCTTGATGCGAAGACCTTTATTGACCGGTTTAATGAGCGCTACCCGAAAGTGTTTGATTACTTGCAGCAGATGCAGCGGGAGGCGATCGCCCACGGCTACGTAAAAACCATCGCCGGTCGCCGTCGCTACTTCACCTTCACCACCCGCAGCCTGCAATCGCTTAAAGGCACCGATCCGCAGAGTATTGATCTGAGCAATCTGCGCACCAACGGCTACGATGCGGGATCACTGCGAGCCGCTGCCAATGCCCCCATTCAAGGATCTAGTGCCGACATTATCAAAGTAGCGATGATTCGAATGCACGAACTGCTCAAGGACTACAGAGCCAAAATGCTCTTGCAAGTGCACGACGAACTCATTTTTGAAGTGCCGCCCGAAGAATGGGACGAACTTAAGCCAAAAATCGAAAGCACCATGGAATTGGCAGTAGAGCTAGCAGTGCCGCTCAAGGTCGAAGCTAACGCAGGCAAAAACTGGATGGAAGCCAAGTAGCTAAGTTACCTGCCGCACGCCGCGATGCTACCTCTTTTGCGGATTCTGCTTAATGTCACAATTCCTGACTTTTCTATCGCAACCCTGCGCGAAGTCCGATTCGAGATGACTGGGCCCAGCAATTTCTGTTGAATCTCCTGAAGATTACGGATGAGTATTTGTTCAAAAAATCTTGTTTCTACTGTTTTTCTGACTTGTTAATCATAACAGGCATGAGTTCTCCCCGAAAATACACGCAGACTTCCCGCTGGTATGCGGGCAATAAAAGTCAAATAGCTCGTTTTCTACGTGAAACTTCTGAGTAAGTAGTGCACCTTTATTTCTTGCTGTCTGCGTGTTTAAGCGCTTCTTTAAAGTCTTTAAAGAAATAGTGAAATAGGGGATGACTTTTGAGGCTCGCGCAGTGCACTCTGGTGACATCGAGCGCACTTATTCAACGGCGAATGTCAGCTTAGGGGCGCGTTTTTTGATTTGTCCTAAGACCCTCTATCGACTCATCACCTTACCCAAGTACTCAGAAACACTATGAAAATCCGTCAACTTTTAGCGGGCGTTAGTCTTCTTGCTGGCGGTGCGATCGCCCTATCCTCAGCACCCGCGCAGGCATTCTCTTTTCAAACTAACTACACAGCAGCCCTCAGCGGCAAAGATGCTTCCAAAGGCGACATTACCCTGAATTCAGTAACTCTAGGAAATGGAAAAGTCATCAGTGATTTTACCTTAGTCAATTCGGCTAACATTCTTTCCAACGATATTTATACCGGTGGCAACAGCGGTGCAGCCAGTACTGACATCGGCGACAAAGCAACCACTGGCCTGAAGCAAGAGGCCGCGACTAACGCAGGCATCAGAACAGTCCTGAACAACAAAAACCTCAACAACATCATCGACACGGAAGACAAAGGCAATTTCATCCTGGATCTTTTCTTTGAAAAGGCTGTCGATAATATTTTTCTTTGGGAGCGCGGCCAGAACAGCCGTATAGATGTTCAGGCACTGGATGCCCAAGGCAACGCTATTGGCAATCTCCTCAAGCTCGACTCTAAATATTGGGACTACGCCGGTTTTGATATTGACACTCAGGAGATTAGCAAAGCTCAAAAAGTAGGGTCTATCGGCATTAGCCTGGCGGACTTAGGTCTGACCAGTGGCTACGTCAACGCTCTACGAGTCTCTAGCTACGGCAAGGCTTATAACGGCCCTGACTTTAAGGTAATGGGTAGTGTTGCCAATGTTGCCGATGTCCCTGAACCTTCTGCGCTACTGGGCCTCGGCGCTGTGGTTGCAGGTGCACTTGTCACTCGCCGTCGCAGGCAAGTTCAAGAAGCTTAGGCTTTGTGGGCGCACAAATACATTGACCCTTTTGTATCTGAGAGACAAATAAACTGCGCATCGTAGAGGTTTTTAAGCCCGGTCACTGACCGGGCTTTTTTGATTAGGCGACTGATTCCATCCATTGAATGCACTGCTGCATTTGTGTGAGCATGGCTGCGGATTGGGTTGAAAATCGGCGACCATGACCGGGCAGTACCCATTCAAAAGCATAGTTTTGAGTGTAGTCTGCCAGCTTTTTCATCGATTCGATTTGACGAGGCCAGGAATCCCAACAGAAATTGCGGAAAGCATAGAGCTGCTCTAGCCGTGCCGACCAGGCTAGGTGATCACCAGTAAACAGATATTTGCCTTTGTAAAGCAGCACCGTATGTCCGGCGGAGTGACCAGGCTGAGGGATGATCAGCAGGTCGTCATCCAGCGCTAGCGGTTCAGCACCTGTTGGCTGAATCTCAACTGCTTGAGTGCCCGAGGTAATGTCTTTCTGGTGAAGAATGCGTTGGCACCCGAAATGCTGATGGAATTTCTCATGGTCGGCCACATCGTCTCTGTGGGTGAGATACAGGTAGCGGATGCCGCCCATTGCTTCGAGCTGCTTCACCAGTGGGGGCGTGAACCGGGGCGAATCGATCAGCACGTTGCCGCCTTCGCTCTCAGGGCGCTGAATAAAATAACTGGCTGCGCCGAAGGATTTCTCCGAGTGGTAGCCGCAGTAAAACACGTTGTCGTCAATCTGGAGCGGAAAACGCTGCTGAACTTGGCGAATATCTGCGGGTTTTTCTTGCGTGCCAATGGAGGCAGTCGGACAGGCCAGCAACGCTTCTAGCGCTGTTACACGCTCTGCTTCTGTGGTGGGCTGATGGTGTACTGCTGACTGGCTACCCTCACGGCTGTAGATTTTAGGGGCGAGCCAACGGCAGGTATCACAGTCAATACAGCTGCTATCGACGTAAAAATCGCCTTTGACGTTTTGAGAACGGCGGTCTTTAAGATGGGCCATGGTTTGCGATATTCGTTCTGATAATACCGGGTAGTTTTGATGCGCTTGGGAGACAGGGCTTTTTACTAGCGTAGCGCGGCCACCCTAAAATGCGTAGTCGCTATGACTTCGCCTAAATGATGCGCTTTCTCACTGATCGCTTTTGTTCATAAATCGCTTTTGTTCATAAGAGGTGCAGCTCTGCTTGGTTTTCCACAGTTTATCTAGAAACCACACTTTGGAAATGCCGTAACTATAGACATTCTTTCAGCCCAATCCAAAATTACAAATTGGTATTAGATATCTTTAATTCGTCCAGCCAAATTCGCAATCACTGCAATTAATTCAGCCGGTTCAACTGGCTTGGCCACATGAGACTGGAAGCCCGCCAAAAGAGCAGCCCTGCGATCTTGAGTTCTGGCATAGGCTGTTAGGGCTATAGCGGGAATCCCTGCTTTTTTTTCTGGTTTCAGTGCTCTGACTCGGCGCAACAGAGCATAGCCGTCTTCATCTGGCATCCCAATATCACTGATTAGTATATCGAGCGGGGTCGAAGATTCAGTCAGTACTGAGATTGCTTCGTCTGCTGAAGCTGCTGTCATCACTTTTGCCCCACACACCTCTAGCGTGTAGGTGAGTAAATCCCGACTATCCGCATCGTCATCTACGACCAGTATGCTCAATCCATCTAGCCGAGGGGAGCCGTCAAACGGGACACTGCCTCCCACAGCTGGATGCACTCGGTCTGGTTCAAGCGCTTTGAGTTCAAGCGCCATCAGAGGTAGTTTTACTGTAAAGGTTGCGCCTTGGCCTTCTCCTGAGCTTTTGGCATGTACCGTTCCGCCATGCAGTTCTACCAATTGGCGGACGATCGCCAAACCCAGCCCTAGCCCACCAAAAGAACGGGTAATAGAACTATCTGCTTGACGAAAGCGCCCAAAAACGTGGGGGAGAAATTCTGCACTGATGCCTTGACCTGTATCTGCTACGGCAATTTCCACATGAGAGTTGATTCGTTGCAGGCAAACCTGAACCCGCCCTTGTTTTGGTGTGAACTTGATGGCATTGCTGAGCAAATTCCAGACAATCTGCTGTAGGCGCTCAGAATCTCCTAAAACAGAATCTGCTGCTGAATCGAGCACTGATTGCAGTCGGATATTTTTTGCATCAGCGGCAGGCCGCACCGTATCCATTGCGGCTTCAATCACTGGCAACAGCTCAACGGCTCGAACGCTAAGGCGAATCTTACCTGTAATAATTCGCGAAATATCCAGGAGATCATCAATCAATTGTGCCTGAGATCTAGCATTGCGCTCGATTGTTTCTAGCGCCCGATTCATCGCTGCTTCATCTAGTCTCTTGCTATGCAGGATCTGAGACCAACCGAGAATGGCATTCAGGGGGGTTCGCAGCTCGTGAGAGACGGTTGCAAGAAATTCATCTTTCAATCGATTCAGATTCTCAGCTTCCGCTCGCGCTTTCTGTTCCTGCACCAGAAGTTGAGCCCGCTCTTCTTCTGCTCGTTGACGCTGCCGGATCTCTTTTGCCAGTTCATCGATCTTCTTATTCAGCAGGGTGAATCGGCTACTAGCAGATTCCCTATTTTTTAACCGCAACAAAATGAGTGCAGGCGATTCGGGTGACCACGGTCGGATGGCGGCCCCTTCGCAGCGACACAAGCAAGTCTCGCCGTTGCTGGCACTCAAGGTGAATGCTCCGAGCACCATTTCTCGGCTGCTGGAGCAATTGCCTAGATATTGTTTGACCCGATCAGGAGGATTGGTTGCCAGCTCGAAGAGCGTTTTCTCTTGCGGAGTCTGATGGTGCAGCCCTAGCATCTTGGAGAATGACGGATTGGCAGCCAGGATCTGACCGTTTCCCGCAATCAGGAGCATGGGTTCTGGCAAAAGTCTGGCAAATTCGAGAAACTGTTCGGGAGTCAACTGCCAGCCTCTCCCTTAAAGTACTCTCTTCCTTGACTTGCTTCGGCCTCCGGAGTAGGTTTCAAATAGACGACCACCCGGCATCCGGACGCACCCATCGCAATCGTCTCTTGCAGTTCTATCTTGGCGTAACCAAGATTGTCCGCTGCAATGGAGCCAAAAACATTGGAGGTCATCATACACATAGCGGGGCGACCAATGACTTGTTCGGCAAACGGGCAATCGCTGTTCCCTAAGACAATCTTTTCATCCGTTTGTTCGATAATATAAAAATTACCCTGGATTCGCTTCTTCAAATCTACGAGAACATCGGCTACTTGATCTCGCGTCAGATGGGATACCTCTAGAGCTGCTTTATAGTCATGGTTTATCTGCTTCCCTATGTTTTGACCCACTACGCTAATAAACCCTGAGGCTTCCTCTAGGCCCACGACATCCTGTAATGTGCCGGCTAACTCTCGAATTAAGGTACGTAAAAATATATCCCGCTCTAGAGGAATTGTGAGATTCTTCACGGGCATTTCAGATCTAAGAGAGCTGTTCATAGTGATATCTCGTAAAGGGGGGCAGCAGAAATCGAATTTGCTCAAAACTATGATGCCACTCGGGGAGAATGCCACCTAGGGAAAAGCACATTATATCAGGACTGACGCAAAATCCAGGACTGACGCAGAACGCTGGGTGAACGAAAAAAAGCGCGGGAATAGAAAAAAGGGCGTAGTGTCAGACAAGAAATGACGTCGAGGGACTACGCCGAATGCAATTAGAGTCTATCGTAAGCGAGCAATTGAAAGGACTACCGAAGTTTTCGGCAGCAGG